>CAZZCL010000039.1:0-27081 GCA_964652295.1 uncultured Chthoniobacterales bacterium | reverse complement strand
TACCTGTTGTGCGGATTCGCAATGTGCTTGCAATTCCAAGTGAGCAGGAATTCAAGGCCGTGCACTCCCGCACAGGCGATGTGAAACGCGTCATCTGCCGCCTTCTCAGGAACAACATCATCGGCCAGCAGCTCCTCTGCGATCTCAATCACAGAATCGCTGATTACCAGCAAAGGAACGTTTGCAAGCATCGCCAATCGCCTCTGAGCCATCGACTCCTCGCCGCGAGCCACCTCATCAAGGACGATCTGGGATGACAACAGCTCGTATCGCGACCGGCGATTATCCCACCATTCGATGGTGAGTTCCTGTCTCGCTGCCTGCACGATATCGCGCGATCTCCGCGCCACATAGTAGCTTGGAATCGTCGTCTCGATGAACACTGAATCGCTCATATTTGTGTTGCTACAATTTTATTGCAGAACGTCCGCGATCACCGGCCACTGCCAGTCGCGCGATCCGTGCAAGCGAGCGATAGCGAGTCCGCACGGAGCGTGACACGGGTAGTGGTTCGGTGCATCGCATTGTTCGCATTTTATATCTTTCGATCGTATTCGTCATGTTCTCCAATCCAAATCCAGAGAAAACCCTCTGGAATCTGGACGGATAATGCTCTGTGATTCAGTCCAATGCGTATCGACCAGACCTTGCCCACCTTCTTGAATTGTAGTGATGGATGTCTTGGATTGTTCTTCAATAGAGAATAATTCCTATCCGCTAATGCCTGAATATCAGGAGGAAGTTGGCGACAGTAAAACCAAACATCTACACTGGCCTTGTGCTTAAAGGTCGGTGCATCGTCCGGCACGATAGGCCTCCATCGCTTTGCTGATCAAGCCGTCCAGCCGGCCTGCAGTCGAATCCTTCTCAATCTGCTCATCCCACAACATCATGTCATAGTCAGTAATCCGACGTCGAAACTCTTTAAAATCAGAGGGTTCCAAGCTCTTTGCGGCCCGTTCAAGATCTTCCACGCTCATGAGACGAAAATATGCCGCTAAACGGGAAATGGCAACTCTTTTGCGAACGTCCGCGATCACCGATGGGTGCGCTCACGGGGTCAGTCAACAATTCTTGACAGGTGGCCCTGTCCGACTACGCTTACCCATGGCTCGAAGGTTAAGGATTGAGTACCCCGGGGCGTGGTATCACGTCATGGCGCGGGGCAACCGGCGTGAACCGATCTTCCGGGGCGAGGAGGATCGTGAAATGATGATCCGCACTCTGGGCCAGGCTTGCGAGAAGTGCGGGTGGGAAGTCCATGCCTGGGTGCTTATGGCCAACCACTTTCATTTCATCATCCACACACCTCAAGGGCATCTCGTTGAGGGAATGAAGTGGTTCATGAACACTTACACTCGCCGCTTAAACTCCCGTCACCGGCTCTGGGGTCGAGTGTTCGGCGACCGTTACAAGTCCAGCCTGATCGAACCACCGGACTATTCCGGTTCGACCGATTACCTGCGAACTGTGATCAGTTACGTTCATCTGAATCCAGTTCGGGCAAGGTTAATCGAGCGTGGGGACAAGGGCTGGGATTGGCTCCAGTATCCGTGGAACAGTCTGAACGCGGTCTACTGCGCCTCTGCGGCCGAGCGCCCGCAATGGGCTCATGCAAAGTTCGGCCTTGGGTTGGAGCAGTGCGATGACACAGGCAAGGGGCGCTCGCGATACCTTAGGCGGTTGGATGCACTGGCCGATGATTGGTTCAAGAACTCTCGGAAAGTCATGAATCCGGCAGCCTCGCGTCGGAAAACGCGCCGCAGAAAGCCATCAGTGCAGCTTGGGGCTTTAGCCGGATGGTATCAAGGCAGCGTCGAGTTCAAAGGATGGGCTTTGGAGCGGGTCGCGGAGGCGCTGCCGAAAATACGCAATAGGAATTATCGCACCAGTGATCAGCTAAGCGATCATTCAGTCCGGCGGGCGCAGGAACTGATCGTTGTGGGGTGCCGTGTCCTTGGTTGCGAACTTGAAACGCTGAAAGCGTTGTCGGGAAGTGATCCGCGCAAGCTGGGGGTGCGCTCACGGGGTCAGTCAACAATTCTTGACAGGTGGCCCTGTCCGACTACGCTTACCCATGGCTCGAAGGTTAAGGATTGAGTACCCCGGGGCGTGGTATCACGTCATGGCGCGGGGCAACCGGCGTGAACCGATCTTCCGGGGCGAGGAGGATCGTGAAATGATGATCCGCACTCTGGGCCAGGCTTGCGAGAAGTGCGGGTGGGAAGTCCATGCCTGGGTGCTTATGGCCAACCACTTTCATTTCATCATCCACACACCTCAAGGGCATCTCGTTGAGGGAATGAAGTGGTTCATGAACACTTACACTCGCCGCTTAAACTCCCGTCACCGGCTCTGGGGTCGAGTGTTCGGCGACCGTTACAAGTCCAGCCTGATCGAACCACCGGACTATTCCGGTTCGACCGATTACCTGCGAACTGTGATCAGTTACGTTCATCTGAATCCAGTTCGGGCAAGGTTAATCGAGCGTGGGGACAAGGGCTGGGATTGGCTCCAGTATCCGTGGAACAGTCTGAACGCGGTCTACTGCGCCTCTGCGGCCGAGCGCCCGCAATGGGCTCATGCAAAGTTCGGCCTTGGGTTGGAGCAGTGCGATGACACAGGCAAGGGGCGCTCGCGATACCTTAGGCGGTTGGATGCACTGGCCGATGATTGGTTCAAGAACTCTCGGAAAGTCATGAATCCGGCAGCCTCGCGTCGGAAAACGCGCCGCAGAAAGCCATCAGTGCAGCTTGGGGCTTTAGCCGGATGGTATCAAGGCAGCGTCGAGTTCAAAGGATGGGCTTTGGAGCGGGTCGCGGAGGCGCTGCCGAAAATACGCAATAGGAATTATCGCACCAGTGATCAGCTAAGCGATCATTCAGTCCGGCGGGCGCAGGAACTGATCGTTGTGGGGTGCCGTGTCCTTGGTTGCGAACTTGAAACGCTGAAAGCGTTGTCGGGAAGTGATCCGCGCAAGCTGGCGATCGGCAGTGCAATATGGGAGCAGACAACGGTGGGGCAGGCATGGATTGCGGACCGACTGGGCATGAGATCGGCTGCAAACGTTTCCCAACAGATTCGGCGACACGCAAGCGAACTGCCAACAAAGCTCGGCAAGGCCACATGGCGCAAATGGACACATGCTGTCAAGATTTGTTGACTGACCCCGTCAACACTCACATGCTGTCAAGATTTGTTGACTGACCCCGTCAACTGCACGTAACGACAGTGTATCTGGAAAATTGGATCAGGCGATTATTTTCTTCGAACAAGTAATTGAACAGGTCTTTTAAACCACCCGGCTTGGGGTGTTTAACGATACCGAGAGGGGCTGATTTGGCTTTGGCTGGTTGAGTTTGGCTATGAAAACCAGTTTTGGCGACTTCGGGCAACGAAAATCTCTGAGGCGCACAACAACTTCATGGACGACACCAAAAGTTTGTTGTTAAACATACAAGTGAGGGTGGTTAAACCACGCGATTCCATGGAGTCGCTGCCCCCACAATCGGCCTGGAATCTGAAAGAAGCACTGTCGCATCGCTCCCCGGTGGTGGTGTCTGACGCGCTCAAATGGGCGCGATTCTATTGGGACTTCTGTCTGAAATATGGTCATAACCCGCGTGCAGACGGCAGCTTGCCTCTTTTCCAAGCGAAACTGGCGCAGAAACGGCAGGCTGCCGAGTCACGGACCGGTGCGGCGGGAGCGGTGAAGCTTTTGCTAAAGGTTGCCGAGACTGATCAGAGCTACCTGAGCGATATTGCTCCGCCTTCGCGGGGTCTTCCCCAACGCACCGGGGCGTTTGATGCATCGCTAACATGCGATGCCGCCGAATTGTTCACAACCTTCACTCGCTTCGCTTTGCGAGCGCCGCTCGCTCGGTCATGAACAACATCGGAAATGATACCGGTCTGCTGCGTAACGCCGGATTTGTTGCGCTGCGTTGGCAGCCGATCTCATCCCCAAACGCTCGGCAATCCATGCCTGCCCCACCGTTGTCTGCTCCCAGATTGCACTGCCGATCGCCAGCTTGCGCGGATCACTTCCCGACAAGGCTTTCATCGGTGGGCGAACAAACTCGGCCCGATCATGCCGGGGCTACAATGCGTTCGGGGGAAAGCGGGGGTTCCATTCAGTGCGCGGACTTCGTCACTCCACGAATGTCGCTGAGCGTTCTGGATTGTGTCGCAAGCTGCTCATCTCTTGACGCGCACCATGTTCTCCGCTTGATTCATGTTTTTATCTTTACAAGGAGACGCTGTTGGACCTCGAAGACATCAAAGAAATCATAGAGTTGATGAAGGCAAACGATATCGCCCGATTCGAACTCGAAAAAGACGGCGAGAAACTGAAGCTCCAGCGCGGAGCCGAAGCGCCTCCTCCCTCACCCGCTGCGATGCCAACGCCCGCACCCGCAGAACCCGAGGTCGCGGCACCGGCTCCGTCGTCCGCCCGGGAAATCGTGTCGCCGATGGTCGGCACCTTCTACACTGCGCCTTCGCCCGATGCGCCGCCTTTCGTCACCATCGGCACGGAGGTTACTGAAGAAACTGTGGTCTGCATCGTGGAAGCCATGAAGGTGATGAACGAAGTTAAAGCCGATCAGGCAGGCGTAATCTCCCAGGTGGTGGCTGAGAACGGCAAGCCGGTGCAATTCGGCCAGGCGTTGTTTGCGCTGAAATAACGCGGTCATGTTCGGAAAAATCCTGGTCGCAAACCGCGGCGAAATCGCTCTGCGGATTATTCGCGCTTGCAAAGAATTGGGCATCCGCAGCGTCGCCGTGTATTCCGAGGCGGATGTGGATTCGCTTCATGTGCAACTGGCAGATGAGGCGATCTGCATCGGGCCGCCCGCCGCTTCGGAATCCTATTTGAAGATCGATCGCCTGATCAGCGCCGCCGAAATCGCCGATGTGGACGCCATCCATCCGGGATACGGGTTCCTCGCGGAAAGTGCGGATTTCGCCGAGGTTTGTGACAGCTGCCGGATTAAGTTTATTGGGCCGTCAGCATCGGCGATTCGGGCTATGGGCGACAAAAATTCGGCACGGGCTGTGGCTGCAAAAGCCGGCGTGCCGATCTGCCCAGGCAGTGATGGCGTTGTGGAAGACGAGCGCAACGCCTTGAAAATCGCTCAGCGCATCGGCTATCCGATCATGATCAAGGCACTCGCCGGGGGCGGCGGGCGCGGCATGCGCATTGCCCGCAACGAAATCAGCCTCATCCAAGGCCTGCACGCAGCGCGTACCGAGGCCGACAAAGCTTTTGGCAACGGGGCGGTTTATCTCGAGAAGCTCATTGAGAACCCCCATCACATCGAGTTTCAGGTGATTGCCGACAGCCGGGGAACGACGTTGCACCTTGGCGAACGCGATTGTTCGCTTCAACGGCGCAACCAGAAAATTGTGGAGGAATGCCCTTCGCCCCTTCTTGATGAGGGGCTTCGAAAAAAGATGGGCCGGGCTTCGGTCAAGCTGTGCGAAGCCGTCGGTTATGAGAATGCGGGCACAATCGAGTATCTCGTCGACGACAGCGGCAGCTTTTTTTTCATCGAGATGAACACCCGCATCCAGGTGGAGCATCCAATCACCGAGGAAGTGTACGGCGTGGACCTGGTAAAGGAACAGATCCTGATCGCATCCGGCGAACCGCTCTCACACCATGTGGTTGGCGCGAAACCGCGTGGGCATGCCATCGAATGCCGGATCAACGCGGAAGATCCTTACGCAAATTTTCAGCCTAGTCCCGGGCGTATCGAATTGTACTGTGTACCGGGCGGTCGTGGCGTGCGGATTGACAGTCATGTTTACGCCGGATACACGGTGCCGCCGTATTACGATTCACTCATTGCAAAGCTTATTGTGCTGGGATCGAACCGCGATTCAGCCATCGACCGCATGAGTCGCGCGCTCGGCGAGTTCATCGTCAAGGGGATCAAGACAACTGTGCCGTTTCAGGATACTTTAATTCGTAGTGCAGATTTCAGGCGGGGCGCGTACCACACCGGATACGTTCAGCAGGTGCTCGATAGTCGGCTGAGCGAGTTTGCGATTCCGGGCCAATCCTGACCGTCGCCCGTTCCGCCCTACGGAGGCCGTTTTTGCATGAAAGGTCCCATCTCCTCATTCATCGACACGCATTATCGCCACTTCAACGCAGCGGCGTTGAAGGAAGCCGCTGCAGGTTATGCCGCTCACCTGGATGGCGGCGGGCGTATGCTCGTCACGCTTGCCGGCGCCATGAGCACGGCTGAACTCGGCGTCTCTCTTGCCGAGATGATCCGGCAGGACAAGGTGCATGCCATTTCCTGCACCGGCGCGAATCTGGAGGAGGACGTGTTCAACCTCGTTGCTCACGATCATTATGAACGCGTCCCGCACTACCGTCAGCTGACGCCCGCAGACGAACAGGCGTTGCTGGATCGCCATATGAATCGTGTGACGGACACTTGCATCCCGGAAATGGAGGCGATGCGCCGCATCGAGAGTGCCGTCCTTGAAGAGTGGATGGCTGCCGACGGGGCACATCACCGGTTTTTTCCGCACGAGTTTTTTTATCGCATCCTGCGCAGCGGCAAATTGGCCAAATCCTATCAAATCGATCCCAGGAACAGCTGGCTTCTTGCCGCCATGGAAAAAGACCTGCCTATATTCGTCCCCGGCTGGGAAGATTCGACGCTGGGCAACATGTACGCGGGCCACTGCATTTCCGGCGATGTGCGCAGAGTGCACACGGTGCGCACGGGTATAGAATACATGATTGCACTGGCGGATTGGTACACCGATTTGAGCGCGCGCCATTCCATTGGATTTTTCCAGATCGGCGGCGGGATTGCAGGCGATTTCCCCATTTGCGTGGTGCCGATGCTGCATCAGGACCTTCGGCGCGATGACGTGCCGTTGTGGGGGTATTTCTGCCAGATCGGCGACAGCACAACCAGCTATGGCTCCTATTCCGGAGCGGTGCCGAATGAGAAGATTACCTGGGGCAAACTCGGCGTGGACACTCCGAAACACATGATCGAAAGCGACGCTGCGATCGTTGTGCCACTTATTTTCGCTTGGGTGCTGGGCTGGTAAGCGGTGTGCGGCTTGCCAACACGCTGCGCATCGCGCACGTTGCCGGCGCATGAACGTCTGGTTAAAGAAGCTAATTGCGTTCAACAAGGTGTTGCTTGTCATCACCCTGCTTCTCGTTGTGGCTGGGATCGTAATGATCTACAGCGCGTCGTACATGCGCGAGGGGCGCTGGGAAGATCTGACGCAGCTTTGGCGCAAGCAGCTGATCTGGGTGCTGGTCGGACTGGTCGTGCATTTTGTGGCGGCGCTTGTGGATTACCGCTGGGTACGGGAGATGCATGGCGGGGTGGCGATCTATGTGGCCGGGCTGGTGCTTCTGGTGGCAACCGCCGTGCTGGCGGAGGAACGTTCCGGCGCACGCAGCTGGTTGGATCTCGGTCCGCTCGATCTGCAGACGTCCCAGGTGGCTGTGCTGGGTGGCATCCTCGTGCTGGCGGTGTTCCTCTCCGAGTTTCGGGAGTGGCATTCCATCCTGCGCATCCTTGTCGCTGGCGCATTAGTGGGCGGACCGTTTCTGTTGATCCTGATCCAGCCGGATCTCGGTTCGGCTATGGTGTGGGTTCCAATCGTGTTTGCCGTGTTGTGGGTGGGCGGCGTCCAGAAACGATATCTGATCGCGCTGCTCATCGCCGGTATCGGCATTGCGGCGCCCTTCGCCTATTTTTTCGTTCTTAAAGATTATCAGATCGCCCGGCTGCTCGTTTTTCTCGATCCGGAGAATCCGATCTACAGGCAGGATGAAGCATGGGGTATTTACAATTCGCTTGTGGCGATCGGATCGGGCGGATTGCAAGGCAAAGGATTCCTTGCCGAGACCACTCAGAATCATCTTGGATTTCTGCCGATCCCTACGGCGCCCACAGATTACATTTTTGCGGTGCTCGCAGAGGAACACGGGTTCCGGGGTGGTGCGGTCATGATTGCAGCGTTTACGACCTTACTCCTGATCGCCCTGCACATTTCGAACTCTGCGGCGGACGAGTTGGGGGCATTGATTGGCACGGGCATCACGGCGCTGCTTTTCACACATTCGTTTCTGAACATGGGTATGACAATCTCCCTTGTGCCGATCACCGGGTTGCCGCTTCCCCTTCTAAGTTATGGAGGATCTTTCGCAGTATTGATCCTGTTCTGCCTTGGCATGCTGCAGAGCATCTGGATTCACCGCAAGGAGATGCGCTAGCGCGTTGCGATAGGTTGAGCTTGTTGTACAACAGCCGGGATGCACACGCGAGAAGGCCAGGGGGATTACTTTGGGAGGCTGGGCTTCCCGCCCAATTACTGCAGAGCTTTGACAAGAACGCGCGCGTTGCGGCCGCTGGAATCGTATAAAACGCGCCGCGCCGTTGGCAGGGCGTCCACCCCGGTTTCCTGGAACCCGCCTTTCTGCTCCAGATACGCGAAGGCCTGAGTTGAAACGGCAAAAAGCGTCCGACAACCGCGTGAGCGGGCCATTTGCTCGACAAACGACATAAGCTTGGAGCCGTAACCCTGGTTCTCATGCCTTTTGCTGACATGCAGGCACGCCAGCTCCGCCGCGTTTTCCTCCGGATAAATGTGCAGCGCCACGCAGCCAACAAGATTGCGGTCGATCTCGAGAACCCAGTAATCTTCGAGATGCGCGACGATATCGTTGCGGGTGCGTCGGATGAGTTCCTCGCTGTCGACCGATTGTTTGATCAGACTCATAATCCCGCGCACATCTTTTTTGAAGACGCGTCGGATCTGTTGGTACTCGTTGGAATAAATCATGGTGCCCACACCTTCATTGCTGAAGACTTCGGTGAGCAGCGCTTCATTGATCGTGCCGTTGATCAAATGGACTCTTGGCACGCCGAGACGGGTAGCGCGGGCTGCATTCTCAAGCTTGGAATGCAGCACCGGTTGCGAGGGCAAGAGTCGCCGTTTGCGGGCGATTTCTTCGGCTTCCGCAGCCGGCAGCTGTCGGACTTTCGTCCCGTCCAGAACAAGGCCGTCTCCAGCGAACATGAAAAGGATTTTCGCGGCGCGGACCGCTTCCGCCACTTCCACAGCGATCGCATCGGAATTGACCCGGTAGGTGCGACCTTCGCCATCGAAACCAAGTGGCGGCACCACGGGAATGATGCCATCTCCAAGCAGAACCTCAAGGCAGCGCGTGTCCACGCGCTCAACACGCCCGGTGTATTTCAGGTCGATGCCACCGAGAATGCCTGCGGGATGTGCGACCAGACAGTTTGCGATGGCAGCGCGAAGATCCACCGTGGTAAGCCCCTGCATCAGATCGTGCGAGAGACGTGTGGCGGCATTCACAGCAAGCTCCAATGTCTCGGCGTCGGTGACGCCGGTGCCATCGCTTTCGCTGAGTTCCAGAGCCGCCTTGGTCGTCTTTTGCCGCACCTGCCACCCGATCCCGTGAACGAGGATGATGTTAATGTTCAACGAGCGCAGGACGGCTACGTCCATCAGGATATTCGCGAGATTATCCGACGCGGCGATCTGGCCGTCCATGGCAACGACAAATGTCCGGTCCCGGAACCGGGGCACGTACTGGAGAATTCCGCGCAAGTCGGAAAGATTAACAGGCGGCGACGGCATGAACACGCTCAAGGTTTAACATCGCATGCAGTCGCCCCAGGGTTCAATCGCCAAGTGCAGCCAGCCGCTCCGCAATTGTCTGTAAGCCCGGTCGGTTGCGGCGGAGTTCTTCCTCCCATCCACGGCGAATGGATTCACTGAAAAAATCCTGCGGGGCGCCGTCTTTATTGGAGCTGGCATCAAGCCTGGCACCGGACCCACCTTCCGAAAGAACGCTGCGCGGCGCTCCAATAGCCGCCTCCAGACGTTGCAAAACCTCGCGGCGACGCCCCGCAAGGCGCTCCAATCCTGCGGCAAGGCGCAGGATTGTATCGCGCCGCACCTCGGAGGCATCGGGCTCAGCTGCCGCTGCGCGAAGGTCCTCTACAAGGATGTGCATACCACTCACGTCACCGCCGACAAGGGGGCGCTCCAATTCCTTCAACACCCGCACCGCACGCTCGCTGAGTGTTCCGCTCTGCTCGGCCGCCACAGCGGCGGCAGCGCGGACCTCGCGCGTTTCTGTGCCCGACCCCCCGGGAGCAGCTGCCGGTTCCGGTTCCGGCTTCTCGTCAGGCATCTGGAAAATCGCAGCAAAAAACTCCAAAGGACCCTTGCCGCTTTCGCGGATGCGATCGGCCAAGTACAGCGAGGCGGCCGCGATCACAGCAATGACAACGATCCAACGCAACATGAGATTCCTATGCCAGAGAACCAAGACCTCGCGCCAGAGAAAAATCATTGTCAAGCGGTCGCCGGTGTCTGCCCGACGATTTGCGTCCGCAGTTTTCTGTTGAGCAGCGCACGACCCTCTCGCATCATGCCATTCGGTTTTATGCCCCACCCAACCATCACGCCCGTTCTCGCTCCCCTCCCGCCGATGTTCCCGGCAGTCGTCGCATCGGTTTCCCAGCCCGGTCGGACCGCAATCTCGTCGGATTCCACACTCGAGGAGCTGGCGGTCTATCAGGGGAGCGGGCTGGTAATGGTCCTGGTCTCACTCATAGTGCTGTGGGGTCTGGCCGAAATCATGGCGCGATTTTTCCGACGCCTACCCAGCAAAACACAGAGCCGAATCGCGCCACCCACTGAGTCCGAGCCGGACAACGAGGCACGCGCACCGGGCGGCATGGCAGTCGATCCTCCCATCGCAGCGGCAATCGCGGCAACCGTGTTTATGGTGCTCGGCAAAGACGCCCGCATCGTTGGGATGCGGCGTGCAAATCAGCCCCCGGCCAATCCGCAGCTTGCGGCATGGACAATTCAGGGTCGCCTTCAACATCACAGTTCGCACAGGGTGCGGTGATGATTTGCGCTCTGCTCTCACGCAACCTGGCCCCGTTTGCAGAAGCGGCGCCATACCCGTCTGCGCGGGCCTGCCGGATTCGTTTACATGAATAACCTGCTGGAACTCAGTCAACTCACCGGATTCGCGCACGTTACATGGCAGATGCTTGTCATGTGGGGTGTGTCTCTGACGCTTCTTTACCTTGCGGTTTACCGCGGTTTCGAACCGCTCCTGCTGGTGCCGATCGCGTTCGGTGCCCTGCTGGCCAATCTTCCCACTCAGGGCCTTGTCAACGAGCCGGAAGGCGGACACGCCGGAGGATTGTTTCATTACATCATGATGGGGGTAAACTTGGAAATTTATCCTCCTCTCATCTTCCTCGGAGTTGGGGCGCTGACGGATTTCGGACCGCTCATTGCCAATCCGCGCATGCTGCTTCTTGGAGCGGCGGCGCAAACAGGCGTGATCCTTACGTTTCTCGGCGCGTCAGCAATGGGGTTCGGTCCGGGCGAAGCCGCTTCCATCGGGATCATCGGCGGGGCTGACGGCCCGACCGCCATTTTTCTTTCCAGCAAGCTCGCGCCGGAACTGTTGCCCGCAATTGCCGTGGCTGCATACTCATACATGTCGCTCGTCCCACTGATTCAGCCGCCGATCATGCGCGCGTTGACCACACCCGGCGAACGCCGGATCCGCATGCAATCCCTGCGCCGCGTTTCAAAGCTCGAAAAGCTGATGTTTGCCGTTCTCGTGCTGGTGTTCTGCGTGCTGCTTGTGCCGCCGGCTTCTGCGCTGGTGGGCATGCTGATGCTTGGCAATTTCATGCGCGAATGCGGCGTGGTGGAACGCCTGGTCAAAGCTGCGCAGAATGAAATCATCAACATTGTCACGATCCTGCTGGGCACAAGTGTTGGAATTACGATGACGGGCGAACGCTTTCTCCAGCCTGAAACGCTCAAGATTGTCGGGCTGGGCGTCGTCGCGTTTGCCTGCTCCACGGCGGCAGGCGTGCTGATGGCCAAGCTCATGAATGTTTTTTCACGGAGCAAAATCAATCCGCTCATCGGTTCAGCCGGGGTGTCGGCAGTGCCAATGGCCGCACGCGTTTCGCATATTGAAGGCCAGCGGGCAGATCCGGGGAATTACCTTCTGATGCACGCCATGGGCCCGAACGTGGCTGGCGTGATAGGCACAGCTGTCATCGCCGGGTATTACATCGCCACGCTGATGTAACCCCCGGTTACGGTGATGTTTGCGCGGGAACTCCCGCATGAGTTCAACACATAGTGACCATGGATGCCATGAAAGCGCACGATTTTCCCCTCCCCCAGCCGATGACCTACCCCCCGGTGTACTCTATTTACGTATGAACGCTCATCTCACCGAAATCGCCCTTATTCTTGACCGCTCCGGCTCCATGGAAACCTGTGCGGATGCCGCCATCGCCGGATTCAACGAGTTTCTCGCCACCCAACGCCTCGAAGCCGGCATCGCCCGCATGTCGCTCATCCTTTTCGACGACCGCTACGAAACGCCGTATTCATCGTTACCCCTCTCGGAAATTGTGGATCTCGATCACAAAACCTTCGTTCCCCGCGGCACTACAGCGTTGCTCGATGCCATTGGACGCACGATCGACGAGCTGGGAAACCGCCTTGCGCAGTTGCCCGAGTCCGACCGGCCGGGGCTCGTGATTGTCGCCATCCTGACCGATGGTTTCGAAAACTCTTCGCACACATATTCCTGGCGGGATATCAGCGAGCGCATCGCCCACCAGCGCGATGCGTACAACTGGAAATTCCTTTTTCTCGCCGCAAACCAGGATGCCATCGCCACCGCAGCGCGCATTCACATTGGCGCCCATGATTCCGCCAGCTTCGCTGCAGACGCGCCGGGAGCGAAAGCCTCGTTCAAAAGCGCCAGCCGCAAGACCTCCGCAATGCGCAAGTTCCGGGTTTGCAGCCCGATGACGCCGAGCGAACAGGAGGATCTCGGGAAATCCCTTGGTGAAATCGTTCAGGAAGACGACAGCGAGGAGCGTCGAAAAAATCCACCGTCCCCTGACGCCTCGCCGAAGGCCTGAGCGCTGCGCGGCTGTCTGGCCATCGCAATAACCCGGACGGCACGCCTGCTCCCGAGCCAATCTAAGAGCTGGTCTGGCGCTGCGCGGCACTGGCGTTATACTGCTGCCATGGTTGCGTCCGAGCTTATTGCCCCACCGGAATTGCTTTCGCCGGCGGGCACATGGGATTGCGCACGCGCGGCAGTCGCCAACGGCACCGATGCAATCTATTTCGGTCTGCCCCGGTTCAATGCCCGAATGCGAGCAGAGAATTTTTCAGAAGACGACATCGTACCTCTGATGCGTTTTCTTCATGAGCACGGCGTGCGCGGATTTGCAGCGTTCAATGTGCTGGTGTTCACGGGGGAACTCGCCGCAGCCGAAGAAGCGCTGGTACGCCTGCATCAAGCCGGGGTTGATGCAGTGATCGTGCAGGATGTGGGAATCGCGCTCCTGGCCCATCGTATCGGCCTCGAAGTGCATGCCTCCACGCAGATGACAGTTACCTCGCCCGAAGGTGTGCGCTTCGCAAAATCGCTGGGTGCACACCGCGTCGTTCTTGCCCGCGAGACGTCGCTGCGCGAGCTGGAGCGCTTTCCGACTCCGTCTGAAGGCGGATTGCCCTTGGAAGTCTTCGTTCATGGCGCGTTGTGCGTGGCTTACTCCGGCCAATGTCTAACGAGCGAATCGCTCGGGCAACGCAGTGCCAACCGCGGAGAATGCGCCCAAGCCTGCCGTTTACCATACCGCATGGCAGTCGATGGCGTGCTCCAGGATCTTGGCGACCGGCGCTATCTTTTATCTCCGCAGGATCTGGCCGCGGTCGACGACATTCCGCGGCTGATCGCTCTGGGTGTGGCAAGTTTCAAGATCGAAGGCCGACTAAAAACGGCCGAGTACGTTGCGGCGGTTACCCGCGTGTATCGCCGCGCCATAGACGCTGCCATGGCGCAGCGCGCACCGCATGCGCCGCCTTCACCCGATCCTGACGCGCGTTATGAACTCGAAATGGCGTTTTCTCGAGGGCTTTACACAGGCTGGATGCATGGCGTGGATCATCAGCGGCTTGTTCATGCGCGCTTCGGAAAAAAACGCGGAGCGTACGCCGGACGGGTCACCCGTTGTGGCAGGGATTGGATAGAGATTACCCCCGATCCGCATGAGCCAACCCGCCCCGTCATTCCCGGAGACGGCATCGCAATCGATACAGGCGGCGATACCGAACGCGAACAGGGCGGGCGCGCAATTGCGGTCAAAGGCCCGCGGCTCATTTTCGAGCCCGGACGGATCGATACACGGCGCGTGCCTCCCGGGGCGCGCATCTGGAAAACGGACGATCCCCGGCTGAATAATCTCTGGCGCCGTTCATTCGCCGACTGCCTCCCAGAACGCTCGGAACCGCTCGATTTTATTGTGTCCGGACGCGACGGCGAACCGTTGCACATTGAGGCGCGATGCCACGACGGGCGCAGTGCAAGCGCGCACTCATCAACGCCGCTCCAACCGGCGCTCCAGCGTCCGCTGACGGACCAAACCCTTGTCGCGCAGCTGGGTCGGCTCGGCGGAACCGGCTATCGCCTTTCCAATCTCACCAACAGCATCGAAACCAAATCCATCCTGCCCTTCAGTGAACTGGGCCGGCTGCGCCGCACATTGATCGATGCTTTGAAGCGGCAAACGCCATTGCCCACCGCTCGCGTGCGAAGCCCAAATTTCGTGTTTCAGGATCTGCAACGTATCGCCCACCTGAGAAGGCGCAGCTTCCGCGAGGAGCCGCGCCTTTCCCAGCGCGCTCGCCTCTGCGAACTCGCCGTGCTCTGCCGCACACCAGCGCAAATTGAAGGTGCGATCGCTGGCGGCGCAACGGATCTCTATCTCGATTTCGAGGATATCCGCCGTTATGCAGACGCCGTTCGACTGGTTCATAGCCGGAGCATTCATGCAACGCTCGCCACTCCCCGGATTCAAAAGGCCGGCGAAGAGGGTTTCTTCAAAACCATTCGCAATGCCGAACCCGACGGCATCCTCATCCGCAACCTCGGAGCGGTCGAATTCTTCCGGGCCGCTGCCGACGGCGGTTCCTTGCAGCTGATCGGCGATTTTTCTCTGAATACCGCAAACCCCATTTCCGCCGCACGATTCCTCGATGCCGGTCTGCATCGGGTCACCGCTGCGTGCGATTTAAATGCCGCAGAGTTGTGTGCCCTGCTCGAAGCGGCCCCACCCGAATGGTTCGAGATTCTCATCCACCAGCACATGGCAATGTTTCACATGGAGCATTGCGTGTTTGCGGCATTCCTGTCCGAAGGACGGGATTACAGGGATTGCGGCCGACCTTGCGAAACGCATCGCGTGGCGTTGCAGGATCGCGTGGGGCAGATGCATCCATTGCGGGCGGACGTTGGCTGCCGCAACACACTGTTTAACGGGCGCGCCCAGAGCGCCGCCGAATTCTTCCCGCGCTTATATGCCGCGGGAGCGAAGCGGTTTCGCGTGGAGCTGCTCGAGGAAGACGCCCACACCGCCGAGCTGCTGGTTCGCGCCTATGCGCAATTGCTTGCCGGTGCGATTCAGCCTTTGGAACTGCTGGAACGCATTTCCGCTGCCAGCCAGTTGGGCGTTACCGGAGGCACACTGACGGTCTTGTGACAACGCAGCCCCCCTGCCAGGGCGGATGTCGGGTCGTCAAAACACGCCACGATATTCCGCGGCTCAAACCGCGATGTTGTCGATCAGTCGCGTCGTTCCAAAATATGCGGCCGCAATAATGCGTAACCCTGCATTCGCAGACACTGGCTGCGCAGGCCGCAGCGGGTCAAGGGTGCGCCCGTCCACAATCTCAACATAATCGAACTTTGCGAGCGAAGCGTGCGCGGCAAGTTCGCGCCCAATGAGTTTCACAATGCGGGACGCCGACGTGGGCGATGTGCGCGCCGCCTGCACCCCCGCTGCAAGAGCACGATGCAACGCCGGCGCCTGGCGACGCTCGGCCGCGTTGAGATGCACGTTGCGTGAACTCATTGCCAGCCCATCAGGCTCTCTCATGGTGGGGCGGCCGACGATCTTTATGGGGTAGGCGAGATCGCGCGTCATACGTCGTATCACCGCAAGCTGTTGAAAATCTTTCTCGCCAAAAACTGCAGCGGTGGGCCGCAGGATATTGAAGAATTTGGCAACGATGGTGCACACCCCACGGAAATGACCCGGGCGCGAGGCGCCGCAAAGCCCTTCAGACAGACGCTGCTCGACAACCCAGGCGCTGTGATCCTCCTCGTACAGTGCTTCCGTCGTTGGCAGGAACACGGCGTGCACCTTTTCGTCGTACAAGGCTTCGATGTCGCGCTCGATCGGTCTCGGATAATCTGCAAGATCTTCCGCCAGATTAAACTGCGTGGGATTCACGTAGATGGAAACGGCAATCTTCCCCCCGCGCCGCGCGGCGGCAAGCTTGCGCGCATGGCGCACAAGCGAGAGATGTCCTTCATGCAACGCCCCCATGGTGGGCACAAAAATCACCGGAGCGGACGCGGGTACTGCCGAGCGCCATTGGCGCGCGGAACGGATGGTTTGCAACAGCTTCACGGCATTCCTGCTGGTTCAGAACCGCATTCCCTGCGGCGGAGTGATCGCAACCGCATCCCCCGGACGCACAAGTGTGAACAGATCGATCATATCGGTATTGCGGAGCCGCACGCATCCGTGGCTGACCGGCAGGCCGATAAGCGATTCGCGGTTCGTTCCGTGGATATAAATGTAGCGCGCCTTTGTATTGCGATTCCGTAGCTGCAATCCTTCCAGCCACAAAATACGGCTCTGAACGAGATCGCCGGGCATTTCTTCCGTGCCCAGCTGTCCGACAGGCCTGCGCCCTTTGAAAATCATACCGGGAGAAGCGCCGTGCCCCAGCACTTTCGCAATGCGCAACAGGCCGGTCGGCGTGGTTTCGCTGCCCACAATGAAGCCGGGACCCTTTGCCGCGGTGGACACGGGATACCGCCGCAAACGCCGCCAACGTCCCAGCCAGAGCGTAAGAGTCTGGCGGTCCATATCCACATGCAAAACGCGTCGCGGACGCTCCGCTCCCAGCACATTGTCGGCGAGGTCAGATGGGTTCATGGACAGCTGCAGAATGATGCGGGAAAGACGCGGCGTGTCGAGAGGAGTTTGCGGTTCCCAAACGCCATGCGTCGAGCCGTCCATGGGCACAGTGCGCAAGCGCTCACAGCCAGTCGGCGTACTACCCGGCCGCCGTTGACCCGTTGACTTCGTACCGGGCGTCTTTATGCTCACACTTCGGGCATGCGCAAAGAGCGCGACCTCCGCAGCAGCACACCTTTCCCTGGCAGCGGAGTCCCCGCGCGTCACTCGCCCGCTATCCAAAAATGGCTTTGAACGTCCTGTTCGTTTGCACCGGCAATGTCTGCCGAAGTCCCATGGCCGAAGGGCTTTTTCGCGCCATGACTTCGGAACGGGATTTTTGTGTCCAGTCCGCAGGCACAGCCGCCGCCCCTGGCCAACCGCCCAGCAGACAGGCGGTCGACGTGCTCGCAGAAACGGGGATTGATATCTCCCGCCAACGCAGCCAGCTGCTCAACGAACGCGTTGTCCGCGAGGCCGATTATATATTTTGCATGACGGAAAGCCATCGCGAAACCCTTCTGCTCTTCTATCCTGAGGCGGAAGGACGCGTCTTTCTTGTACGCGACGCGTTCTCCGATAAAAGTCCCGGCGCAGAACGCGAGGTGCCCGATCCCATAGGGATGGATACTCAGACATATCGCCGTTGCCGCGACTCCATTCGCGAAGCGCTCCCCGCCCTCCTTGCGTTCGTGCGCCGCAGACCGCCATCCACCAACATCAAAACATCCCAATCTATGCAGACAACCGACAGAACCGATACCCCCGCAACGCAAACCCGGCCCGCGACGCTTGCCGCCGTCGATCCCGAAATCGCCGCCGCCATTGAAGCCGAGGCGAGGCGTCAGGCGGAAAACATTGAACTGATCGCATCCGAAAACTTCACGTCGGCCGCGGTGATCGAGGCTCAGGGGTCCTGCCTGACCAACAAATATGCCGAAGGATATCCCGGCCGTCGCTGGTACGGCGGATGTGAACATGTCGATGTGGTTGAAAGCCTCGCCGTCGAACGCGCAAAGAAACTCTTCAACGCCGAGCACGCCAATGTACAGCCCCACAGCGGCAGTCAGGCAAATACCGCCGTCTATTTCAGCATGCTACAGGTCGGCGACCGCATCCTCACCATGGATCTTTCCCATGGAGGCCATTTGACCCACGGCAACAAGGCGAATTTCTCCGGGAAATTCTTCGAAGTCGTACACTATGGCGTCAACCAATCCGACGAACGGATCGATTACGACGCTCTCGCCAAGCTCGCCACGGAAACCCAGCCGAAGATGATCACAGCCGGCGCATCCGCATATCCACGCATCATCGATTTTGAAAGGATGCGTACAATCGCGGATTCGGTCGGGGCACTGTTATTCGTCGATATCGCGCACATCGCAGGTCTGGTCGCAGCGGGAGTGCACCCAAGCCCCGTGCCATTCGCGGATTTTGTGACGACCACCACCCACAAAAGCCTGCGTGGTCCGCGCGGGGGTCTCATTTTGTGTCCGCAAAAATACGCAAAAAAGATCGACAGCCAGGTTTTCCCCGGGATCCAAGGTGGCCCGCTGATGCACATCGTCGCAGCCAAGGCAGTCTGTTTCCATGAAGCCCAGCAGCCGGAGTTTCGCATGTACCAACAGCAGGTCGTCAGCAACGCCAAAGCGCTGGCCGCGCGTCTCGCACACAACGGACTGCGCATTGTTTCATCGGGCACAGATAACCACCTCATGCTGGTCGATTTGCGTCCGCTCGACATCACCGGAGCAGACGCCCAGGTGTGGCTTGATGAAGCGGGGATCACTGTAAATAAAAATTCCATTCCGTTCGACACGCTCCCCGTGACGAAATCCGGTGGCATCCGCATTGGCACTCCCGCCGCGACAACACGCGGCATGCGCGAAGAAGAAATGATGGATATCGCGGACTTCATTACCGAAGTTCTTAAGAACGGTGGTGCCGCTGCAATTGCGGATGCCGTACGCACAAAAGTACGCGCGCTTACCGCCCGCTATCCCTTGCCGGCCTGAACCCTGCCTCCCGCCTCCTTTCGAGACCTTCTAATCATAGCGGCAGCCGGGCCTCCGGCTGCCGCTGCACAAACGGCCGCACCCCGCCTTGGTCTGTCAACGCAAGCAATGCCGCGACAGGCTGCACATACCCCGGCAATACAAGTTCCGGGCGAATATCGTTTAGTGGCGCAAGCACAAACGCCCGCTGTGCAATGCGGGGATGTGGCAATCGCAGCTCCGGCAATGCCACGATCTCACCCCCGCAATACAACAGATCCAGATCGATCGGTCGGGATGCATTCTGCTCCCGCAATGGCTGCCGCCCCAGTCGACTCTCCAGCGCAAGCAATGCGCGCAATAACTCGACCGGCTGACCGTGAAACTCGACCTCTATCGCAGCATTCAAAACCGGCGCTGAACCCAACGGCATGTCCACCGGCAGCGTTTCATATGTTCTACTGTGCAAAAACGGTCCGGAGACATTCCTCAGATGACAGATCGCTCCCGCAGCATCCCTCAACGCTCTGAGGCTGTCGCCCACATTCGATCCCAAGGCAATACCCGCGCGCATCCTTCAATCTCAGCCGGGACCCGCCTCTTTTCCAATGTCATTCTCCTCCATCTTTGCATTGTAGCGGCTGCAACGAACCCGTCGCAATGTTCCCTTGGTTTCGCCAACGTCGCAGTGTGACATCGGATGCCTGGCATCGCCGCTCTCGAACGGAGCTAAATCTTACCGTGACGATAGCCAATTGATGTTCCTCACAAGACCCCCTTGCACAGATCGATACCCAGACAGACAACCCACGAACGTATCGCCGTGGACAGCTTTGCAATCAGCACAAAAGTCAGGTCTCCTGCATTTTCCGGATTTGAGACAAAATCATCTTTTTGGGAGTTAACGGTATTGCTGCCAACATCATGCGCTGCGACGTCGTAACACCGGAGATAACATCCAACTTGCCCGCGAGCATCCCATTGTAACCATCCAGCGCGACGGTCCGCGCCGGTGCGGCCTTCTGAAATGAGCTGGTTTTATCCATGCCGGCCACCCTGCCGAACTCCGATTCCGTAGCACCGGGCAAAAGCGCAGTCACAGTCACATTCGTATCGCGCAACTCCTCGGCAAGCGCATTGCTGAAGGAGGTCACATAAGCCTTGGTGGCAAAGTAGACCGCCTGCAGTGGACCCGGAACGAGGCTCGCTGTCGATGACACATTGAGGATGCGCCCGCTGTTGCTCTTTACGAAGTCGGGCAGATAAAGCCGGCATAGCGCAGTTAAAGCGGTCACGTTGAGTTGGATCATACTGCGATCGTCTTCCCACTTGCGCTCGTAGAACTTTCCCCGCCCTCCGAATCCGGCATTGTTAATCAAGTAATCGATTGGAAAACCTGCTTCTTTTACCTCGTTGTAAACCTCGCGTGGCGCCTGCTCAAGCGTGAGATCCTTGGGCACGATCATCACCCGGATGGAATGCTTTCCTTCAAGCTCCGACTTGAGCTCATTGAGCTTCCCCTCGCTGCGGGCCACAAGCACGAGGTCGCCACCTCGCTCGGCATGAATACGCGCCAGCTCTCTCCCGATCCCGCTTGAAGCCCCTGTAACAAGCGCCACTGAACGTGTTTCCATATCAGGATTTTACCGTTTGGCACATCTTTGTCAAACCGACCTATGACGCTGGTCCGTTGTCTGGTTGATATCCGTCTGGCCCTTACCGCCAAGGTATCCCGCTCGGCGCATTTCGCTGCGAGCGGGCTCGCCCACCAGGCTGTTCGGTTTTTCCCCTTAAAACATCCTATGTATTCAAAGCGCGGCGAAGCGACAATGGCAGGTCTCTGGGATCAGTCGCCAACTCCTGACAACTTGTCACATTATCTATTGCGAACTGGAAACGTTTATCGCATTGCCGGGAAATGACGCGCGAAATCAGACAGTAGGGCAGGCGTGGATCGCCGAGCAACTCAGGATGGGGTCAGCCGGAAGCGCATCGCAATAAATCCGGCGTTAAGCAGGAAAAGCGTCCCGGCGCCTGGGTAACGCTTCACGGCGGAAGTGGAGCGAAGCTGTCACGAGTAGTTGACTGCCCCTGTAAGTGTGACCCCAATATGTATAAGGTATTTATCTGTCCGATCTTCGAGCGGATATGGCATCCATGCTTCGTTTGGACGTCGGCCTTTCGATTGGATTATCGTTCCGCGCTTAGACGGCGCGCAACCCCAGCACATCCTGCATGTCATATAACCCGGGAGGCTGAGCGAGCGCCCATGCAGCCGCGCGCAAAGCGCCGCGCGCAAAGGTATCCCGGCTGGATGCGCGATGGGTGAGTTCAATCCGTTCGCCGGATCCGGCAAAGATTACCGTGTGATCGCCAACCACATCTCCACCGCGCAGTGTGTGCATGCCGATTTCCTGGCGCGGACGCTCCCCGCCAAGCCCTTCGCGGCCGTGCCGCACATCGCGACGCGGGTCCAACCCGCGCGCTTCTGCAAGAATCTCCAGGAGCCGCCGCGCAGTGCCGCTTGGAGCGTCCTTCTTCATGCGATGATGCATTTCCACCACTTCCAGATCGAATTCCCCGCCAAGAACCGCTGCAGCACGCGCGGCAAGAGCGAAAAGCGTGTTTACTCCCACACTAAAATTTGGCGAGAACACGATGGGCACAGTTTGCGCGGCCCTTGCGATCGCGTCACGCGCGGCATCGTCCTGACCTGTTGTGCCGACAACACCCGGTTTGCCATGCGTGGCGCACAAGGCCGCAACCGAAGCCGTCGCGCTGCGATGACTGAAATCGATCACCGCATCGGCCGCAGGGAGATGCTGCGCCGGATCGTCTCCCGCGTCGCACTCGGCGCTGATTACGTATTCCGCATCGCCCTCGGCGCAGGCGGCGATCGCGCGGCCCATCCGTCCTCGAGAACCGACCAATAGGATTTTTGTCGGCATGTTCGTATCAAAGTGCCAACCCCATCTGCTGCAGTGTGGCAATAAGTTTCGCGCGATTGTTTTCAGACATTCGGTACAGAGGCAGGCGCACGTCCTCTGTCATCCATCCCGCAAGAGACAAAGCCGTTTTTATAGGCACAGGATTCGGTTCAATAAATAAATCCTTGAACAGAGGGTAATACTTCGCATGCAACGCAGCTGCATCCGCTGCGCGGCCTTCCAACCATGCGCGTACCATGGCCGCGACTTCGCGTGGGATGAGATTCGAGGCTACACTGACGACCCCGAGCGCTCCTACGGAAAGAAAGGGCAGCGTGAGCGAATCGTCCCCGCTCAATACGGAAAACGTAAGCGGCAACGCGGCCCGCAGCTGGGAAACGCGCTCTACGCTTCCTCCCGCTTCTTTGATCGCAACGATGTTGGAAAACGCTGAGGCAAGACGGACAACAGTTTCGACGGCGATTTCAATGCCGCACCGCCCCGGAATGCTGTACAACACCAGAGGCAAGTCAACCTTGCTGGCAATTGCGCAATAGTGATGGAACACCCCTTCCTGACTCGGCTTATTGTAATACGGCGTTACGAGTAATAACGCGTTCGCTCCGGCATCGCGCGCCTTTTCCGACAGCGCAATGGCTTCGACTGTGGAATTGGAGCCTGTCCCTGCGATGACGGTGCATCGGCCCGCCGCCAATTCGACAGCTCGCCGGATGACCGCGAGATGTTCATCGTGATCCAGAGTCGGCGATTCCCCGGTGGTGCCCACCGGGACAATGCCATCCACGTCACCCGCGATCTGCTCCTCGATAAGGCGCTCAAACGCTGCCTCATCGAAGCGCCCATTGCGAAACGGGGTAACCAACGCGGTATATGTGCCCTGAAAAACGGTACTCATCGCCTCAGGCTGTTGTCGTCGGCGATGGTGGCAACCCCGTCAAACACAAAATCGGCAGGACCGTTGAGGCGAATATTGACCCACGATCCGGCTTCGCCCGCGAAGTTCACCTTCAAAACGTCGCCCCCGCGAACGCGCACGCTGACAGGCGCGGCCGCCCTGTACCGCGCATGATGACACAGCGCGGCCGCCACGACTCCCGTCCCACACGCGAGTGTCTCGTTCTCCACTCCGCGTTCGTATGTGCGAATGCTTAAGCCGCCGTCGGCGTGACGCTCCACAAAATTCGCATTGGCTCCTGCCGGCGCAAACAGAGCGTGATAACGCAGTGCACGCCCATAACGCACCACATCAAACGCATCAAGTCCCTCCAGGAATACGACCGCGTGTGGGACGCCTGTGTTCACATGATCGACGCGGCACGGGAAACCGTCGAGTACGGCATGCAGATCGGGACGCCACTCCCGGGCTGCGCTCAATTGGACGTCCACAATGCCATTATCAAATATGAACGCGTGCACAAGGCCGGCTGCCGTTTCCAATGTGAGCGCTCCGGAATCTCTCCCGCAAAGACGCGCGGCGTAGCGGGCAAAACAGCGCGCCCCATTGCCACACATGTCAGCCTCACTGCCGTCGGCATTATAATATCTCATGCGACAATCGCCCCCCTGCTCCGACGGTTCGACAAGCAGTAATCCGTCCGCACCCACGCCACGATGCCGGTCGCACAATGCGGCGACGATTCCGGGGGTTAAAGCAAGAGATCCGTTCCGATTGTCGGCCACGATGAAATCGTTGCCGGCACCATTCATCTTCGTGAAACGCAAGTTGACCATGCACTCAAGGGATAGGTCGGACCAACAATAACGCTGCAGGCAGCCTAAAGCGCAAGCGCCTCCGGAGACTTTGAGCGTGGGTGCAAAAAACCCTTCCGGGCGCTAAGCCCGGAAGGGTTTTGTGAAAGTGAGAACCGTAGACGGCTCCCGGCGTCGTTAGAAGGACACCGAGATGCTGCCGCCGCCCCACCATTCGCCATCCTGAAAATCGTCGATTGCGTCGAGCGGTTCCAGGTACGCGACATAGCCGGCAAGAGCGACGCTTGAGCTGAGATTCCACGTGAGGCCCACACCGAACTGGAGGTGGTTCAACTCGGTTTCGTCGCTGTTGTACTCGTTATCGAGCGAAACGAGTGCGTATGGATCGAGGGACACGATCGTGTCGCCTTCAGCGCCTTTGTACAGCGGAATGCTGCTGGAGAGCTGAAGCTCGAGGTAACCGCCTTCGAACGCATCGAAGTCGTAGTAGTAATACAGCGAGGCAGTCAGCAAGCCATCGGCCAGAATCGAATAATCGAGCCCGGCAAACAATTCCCATGTGTCGTTGTTACCGCCATCGACGTATGGGAAATAATAGTAGATACCGCCACCGGTAAGGTCAACAGGACCGATCGAATAGGTATAGCTGGCATAGAGGTTCAGCTCGTTATACTCGGAGCTGGACGCACTGCTGGCGTACCATGCGCCGGCTGTGAAACCGTAGGCCGAAAAGCTGACATCGGCCCAGACAAGGTTGTCGGCCGGACCGCTTTCGCCGAAGATTTCGACGCCGCGGAAGATGTATTTGCTGTCGTAGCCGACGGTCACACCGCCGCTCCACCACGGCTCAGCTTCCTCGATCATCGGGGTTTCCATCAATTTCTTTCCCGAGGACACCGTCATGTCTCCGGCAACGGCACTGGTGGACAGCACCATTGCGAAGACGCCGGCGAGGGCAAGCCCGCCGATCCACTTCGTAATAAGGGTCATTTCGTTTTTTCTCCTGTGTTGGTTAAGGGTTTCGAACCGAACGCCGCAAAGGCAGCGCCGATCCTTCCGCCCCGGGCAAATCGAACCCGGAACAGCACTACTCTGCAAGCAGGGTTTGTGCCAACAGAAGCACAACGAAATCGACCGCTGCGTCAACCCATTATTTCGCCTTCTTCTGATGAAATTCCGGCATTTCCCCACGCCAATGCCCACCCGATGAACAAAATGCAACAGCACTGTGCGAAAATGCACAACAGGGGAGCGTATCGCTGACGGGGCGGTCAGTCGCGAAAATTGGTGAAATCAAGGCCAATGCCGAAGTCGGCTTTGCGCAAGGCACCCATGACTTCCTGGAGTTCATCTTTCTTTTTGCCGATAACACGAATCTGGCGGTCCTGATACTGCGTCTGAACTTTGGCTCCGCCCGCCTTAATCGCGGCGATGATCGGTTTGGATTTGTCGTGGTCGATGCCTTGCCTGATAAGCAAGTCCTGTCGACCCCGTCCCACGGACGAGATTTCCGGATCCTGCTGGTCGATGTTGCGAAGATCGATGTTGCGCCGGGCCAGACGCCCGATCACGATCTCGCGAAGCCCTTTCAGCAAGGCATCGTCTTCGGCCGTAAGCGTAAGCCGATCCTTGCCGATTTCGATGGCGGCATCTTTGCCGCGGAAATCGAAGCGCGTTGCGAGTTCTTTGCGCGCCTGATCGATGGCATTGGAAACTTCCTGCATGTCCACTTTGGAAACGACGTCGAACGATGGCATGGAGTGCAGTATAATCCTTTGTAGAGCGACGCGCCAGCGGCATGGAACATGACTTGAGGCGGGACGGCAGTGTGCCAATATGGACAGCAATGGTGCGCCACGGACTTCTCCGACGCGAAGATGCAGGGGCGCGCGCTGGGTGAAAACGAAATGGGCTTCAGAGTGAAAACTGGGCAATGATCGAATATCGGGAGCGACTTGACCGCGGGTTCTCCAAGCTGGACCGCGATCTGGAATATTTACTCGGCCTGCTGCGCGAAACGCTGGAGGCCGCCGGAGATCCGTCGTCCGCCCGGTTGCCATGGAGCGGGGTGCATTGGGATGCATCGGATGAATTGACCCGTCGAGATGTGCATGCGCACACGGTGGCATTTCAGTTGTTTAATCTTGTGGAGGAGAACACGGCGGCACAGATCCGCCGGGCGGTAGAAAGCGAGAACGGGCTCGGTGCGGAAAGCGGGTTGTGGGGCCGGGCGCTTGAATCTCTGGCTAAGGCGGGATGGCAACCTGAAGAGATCGCGGCCCGACTTCCCTACGTCCGCGTAGAGCCAGTGCTCACCGCCCATCCCACAGAGGCGCGCCGTGTCACGGTAACTGAACATGTCCGGGCGTTATACCTCCTTTTGGTGCGGCGTGAGAACTCAATGTGGACGCCTGCCGAACGGGAACAGCTGCGCCGGGAAATCGCCTGCACCATAGAAGTGCTGTGGCGCACCGGACAGACTTTGATCGAGAAACCGGCTGTATCGGACGAACGCGCGGCGATCATGCATTATCTGGCACGCATTTTTCCGGAAACCGTAGCGCGCCTGGACCGACGGCTGGAAAGCGCCTGGGAACACATGGGCTGGGATCCGACGCTGATCGACGATCCGGCGGCGTTGCCAAGACTGCGTTTCGGTTCGTGGGTGGGTGGCGATCGCGATGGACACCCGCTTGTCACGGCGCAAGTAACCCGCGAGACGCTGCTTGATCTTAGAGGACGCGCGCTCAATCTGCATGACGCACTTTTAAAACAGCTTGCGCAGGTGTTGAGCCTATCTGAATCGCAGGCACCGCCTCCGGTGAAGTTGCTCGAGGGCTGCGAAAAATTGTGCGCCCGGCTGGGTTCCGAAGCGGACAATATCATGCAGCGTAATCCGGGCGAACCGTGGCGCCAATACGCGTCTCTGATGCGTGCGTGCCTTCCCGATGTCAATCCCGCCGGATTCGATATCGAAGGCATCCGCCATTATCGGCGCGCATCGGAGTTGGCGGCGGATTTGCGGGCGATGCGCGAGGCATTGTTTGCAGCGGGGGCCGGACGCATCGCACGCACGGAAGTGGATCCGGTGCTGCGCTGTTGCGAGGTGTTCGGTTTTCACCTCGCAGCGTTGGATATCCGTCAGAACAGCGGCCTGCACGACCGGGCTATCGAACAGATTCTGGGTGCGGAGGCGCAAGGGTATGCGGGATGGGACGAGGCGCGGCGGTGCGCGTTCCTTGACGACCAGCTGCGGCACGCCGCGCCCCGTGATGACGTAGCGGCCCTCGTTGAGCTCGACGG
>CAZZCL010000038.1:0-27828 GCA_964652295.1 uncultured Chthoniobacterales bacterium | reverse complement strand
TTTTTTGCGGGATCGAAGAAAATGCGGACATCAGCCTGTTCCCCACCCAATAATTCCTGAGCGCGTTTCAGAGCGTTGCGGGTGGCGAGATTGGGGTTTTGTGGTGACGCCAGAAAAATATTTTCCTTGCCAAGCGTTAGGAGCAGACCGCTGTTGCGTAAGACGCGATAAACATCGCGTGACACGCCACTAACAAGAAGATGGCGCCCGGTATCGCCCAGATATTTGAGCAGATCCTCGATGGCAAACACGCTGGTGGCGTCAAGATGGCGCGCGTTGCGCATGCGTAGTATGACGATCTTCAGGTTCGAATCCATGGCAATGCGACGGACTTCTTCACGGAACAGATCCACAGCGCCGAAAAACAGTTCGCCTTCCACATGGATGATCGAAATGGTTGGCATGGTGCGTTGACCTTCCAGCTCGCTAAGGTTGCCTTCCTCGTTGAATGTATATTCTGCAAGCTGGGGCGCGCTGGCTTTGCGCAGGAACAGAATAATGGAAACTGCCACCCCGATGAAGATGGCCTGATCCAATGGCAGAAGAAGTGCGGCGGAGAAGGTGGAAAACAACACGATTGCATCGGAGCGGGTGGACTTTAGGGTAACGCGGATGGCCTTGAGATTGAAGAGCGACACCGCGATGGCAATGACGACGGCAGCCAGCGCGGCCTGTGGGATGCGATCCACAAAAGGTCCTAACAACGCCGCGATTGCGAGGCAGATGAGTCCGCTGGCAATGCTGGCAAGCGGGCTTGAAGCACCGGTTTCGGCGTTCAACGCGGAGCGGGTGAGCGAACCGGAGGCGACCATGCCACCGGTAAACGCGCACGCCACATTGCCGGCTCCGACGCTGAACGCTTCCTGGTTGGCATTGACAGAGGTGCCGGTGCGGCTGGCCAGCGATTTGGCCATGACCACACTTTCCAAACTGCACAGGAACGCGAGCGCAATCGCCGGAGCTGCGAGCTGTTGAAACCAGTAAAACGAGAATTGCGGTGGCGTCCATGGGAGCCCTCCGGCTGGAATGGCATCCACATGCGGCAGCGGGGTGCCGGTAAGTGATGTGAACAGGCTCACCACGACAAGCGCCACGGCTGCGGCCGGCAACATGGGGATCCATCGGTTCACGGCATACAACAACAGAAATGTGAGTGCCGCGACTTCCACGGCGTACAGATTCAGCGAGGGAAGGGAGGCAATGGTAAGGCGCGCTGCGTCGAAAAACGTGCCCGGTTTACCGTCGAGAACGGTGCCTGTCATGTGATGCACCTGATTGGTGACGATGAGCAAGGCCGCGGCGCTGATGTAACCGATCATGACTGTGCGCGACACGAAAGTGAGCATACTGGCGAGCTTGAGTTGCGCGCCGATCAGGAGGAAGGCGCCGGTCATCAGCACAAGGAGACCGGCGACTGCAATGCGTTCCATACCGGGGGGGAGCGTGGCAAAAATGCTGCCCATCATGACAGCGGTCGCGTTGGTGGGGCCGATCATCGTGATGGGTGAACTCGCCATGAGCGGGGCGATAATCGCCGCGGAAACAGAGGCGAACACCCCGTACTGGACCGGCAACCCGGCAATGGCGGCGTAGGCCATGCCCTGGGGAAAGGCGACCATGGCCACGTTAAACGCCGCACGCATGTCGCGGCTGAATCGCCGCGGGCCGTAGCCTTTCAAATTGGCGTGCGCAGTGAACAGACTAAGCGCGTGCTCACTGAAAAAAATGCTTAAGGCTTTCCAGAACCGCCGCCACTTCATGGCGGCGATGGCGTTGCCTTGCGCCGCCGGCGGGCGGTGGAGAATCGTCTCGGTCCGGCCGTTAAAAAGAAAGCCTGCTTCACGTACGGGCTGAATACATCACGCCATACGGTGCGGCGTCAAGAAACGGGGCGAGATTTCCTGCGTGGCGCCCGGAGCAAAACCGAATTTAGCAGGAAGAAGCAATGGAACGCGCTTCCGCAGCGCGCCGACTGATTCCGGTCCAATCGCCGTCGCGGATAAGGTTTTGTGGCGCGATCCACGAACCTCCCACGGCGGCAATGAGGGGGGAGGCGAGATAGATTGCCAGATTTCCTGGATTGATGCCGCCGAGCGGGATGAACTGCAGCCCGAGATGGCGATAAGGCGCTGCCATCGATTCAAGATGCGCAAGGCCGCCGGACGTTTCAGCCGGAAAAAACTTTAACACTCGGCATTCTTCCTGGAGCGCCATCTCGATATCGGTGGGCGTTGCGATGCCGGGAGCGAAAAACAACCCTGCATCGCGGGCTGCAGCAACGACTTTGGGGTTGCAGCCTGGGGCGACGGCGAAATCCGCGCCGACCTCCTTGACTTCGGCGATCTGCTGAGGCGTAAGAACGGTGCCTGCCCCAAGAAGAAAATCCGGGGCCATGGCGCGCATCTCCCTCAGGACCTCGAGTGCAGCCGGGGTGCGCAGCGTCAATTCCACGCAGTGGATCCCCCCCTCGCGCAGGGCACCCACCAGCGGAGCGGCATGAGCCGGGTTTTCAATGATCAAAACCGCTGCAATCCGTTCATCCCGAAAGCGTTGCTGAAGATCGGCATTCATCATTGGCAAACTGGCCCGGCTGGCGGGCGTTGTGCAACTTGTTCTTTGGGGTAACACTCCACGCTGGGACACGCCGCCGCCGAGCGACTCCCCCGTCAATCCGCCTTGCGCGAAGGGGACACAGCGGATTTTAGCCTTGGGCCACCTTCGGCATGGGTGCCTCGGTGGCAGCGGCAGCGGCAGCGTTGACGTTGGCGGCAGCCTCCCGATCGATGGCCTGGCAACTCTCGCGCCAGCCGGGATACCGCCAGCGGTTGGGGAATCCCGCGCATTGATCGGGTTTGGCAGCGTGCACGATGCACTCATTGAGTCCGCGGAGAAAGATGCATTCGTGGTTGGGCTTGCTTTTCAGGCTCAACCCGGCGCGGTTTGGCAGCAGTTGGGTGTACTCTGCAATAAACCGCGCCTCCGACAATCCAAGCGCTTCGGCGAGGCGTGCGATTTCCGCGGCCCCCACCACAACGAAGCCTGGACCGCGGCAACAATTTCCGCAGCGCTGGCAGATGTATCTGTCGCCCTTCACCAGCTGACGAACGTAACGATGCTGTAATGATACACAAGCTGGAGCGCCGCCAGATCGTGAACGCGAGCCTCAACGAGTGCTGGGCGTTTTTTTCTAACCCGTCGAATCTTGCTCGGATTACTCCGGCAAGTCTGGACTTTCGGATTGTGAGCGATTTGCCGGAGGAAATTTACGCCGGACTTACCATTGAGTACCGCGTCCGCCCCCTGCTTGGACTGTCCATGACGTGGCTGACGGAAATCACGCATGTCGTCCGCCCGCTTTATTTTGTTGATGAACAACGGGTCGGCCCATACGCCATCTGGCATCATGAACACCATTTCCGCGGGTTAAACGACGGACGCGTGGAAATGCATGACCGCGTGACGTATCGGCTGCCATTCTCGCCATTGAGCGAGGTGATGCATCCCCTGCTTGTCCAGCCGCAGCTTGCGAAGATTTTCGACTTTCGCGTGGAGGCCGTGGAACGGATTTTTGATGGACGCACAGCGCACCCCGCTGGGGGCGCTGCTGCCGTGGTGGCATAAACGGGTTGACTTTTCGAATCTGCTCATGTTCCTTATAAATTGATTTTGGAAAGACGCTGCGTGGAACAGGGTGCGGACGTGGTCGACTGATCGTGTTCGGGGACCTTCGCAACGTCAAAAACCTCTTTGAGTTTGCGCCATCGGCTTACATCACGGCAATAAGACTACGGCACACCGTCATCCGCATTCCGTCATCGAACTTTGCATGTCGTCCGTTCCCGTAAGCGCCCCGCTTTTTTTCTTCGCTCAGATGTAACTTCTCTTTTCGACGGGTAACAAAACCCTAACCGCGTCCGACCGACCTACAGCCCCGTCTGCAACGCGCCAAGCACGCCGACTTCAACGTCCGTTTTTCGGTCCGAACGCTTCCCCTGCTTCCTTTTCTGCTTTTTCTGAGCCCCCACCCTTTCCCCCGGGGCAATTGCCCCGCCGCGCATACTGCAGTGCGTGTCATGCTGCACAGCCGGCTAACCCACAAATCATGACACACTTCAAGAGACCATGAACATCTATGTAGGCAATCTGCCCTACTCAACAACCGACGCGGATCTGCAGGAATTGTTTCAACAATTCGGCGCTGTCGCGTCGGCACGCGTAATCCTCGACAAAATCTCGGGCCGTTCCAAAGGGTTCGGATTCGTGGAGATGCCGGAAGCCGACGACGCGAACAAGGCCATTCGCGCTTTGGATCAACAGGATTATCAGGGCCGCAATCTTAAGGTCAACGAATCGCAACCCATGCCTCCACGCGGCGACCGGGGATACGGTGGTGGTGGTGGTGGCGGGCGCGGCCATAGCGGCGGTCACGGACGCGGCCGGGACAGGGGCTAAAAGCCATCTCAAACGCAGGTTTCTGCTCGCTCAACTGCCCGTCCTGCGGCTCATGATAGTTTAGGGATATCAGGTTTTTGAACTGTGGGATCCTGGGTCACGGGTCGCCGTCCTGTTTGCCGCCGCGAAGACCGAAGGCAGCCAGTTTTTCGCGCACAGTCATGCGCGAAAGTCCGAGCCAACGCGCGGCGCGGCTCAGGTTTCCGCGGGCGAGCCGGATGGCTCTGGTGAAGAGTTCCCGTTCGAACTCGCGCATGAGTTCGGCATGCACACCCTTGTCGAGTCCGGCGGCAGCCTCGCCCAATCTGCGTGCGATAAGCGCTTCCAGGCCGGCACCATCTCGGGGGTGCGGCGATTCATCGAGAATCGTCCGGACAATTTCGGGGTCGATCGGGAATCCGCGTGCCCGCAGCACCGCCTGACGCAGGACATTTTGCAACTGGCGGACGTTGCCCGGCCATGGATGCGCCACCAGGAGTTCGATCGCGTCTTTTTCGATGGGGGTATCCATGCCGAGTTCTGCAGCGAACTGGCTCAGGAAATGCGCGGTGAGCAACGGCACGTCGTCGCGGCGTTCTCTCAACGGCGGGAGCGCGATGGTGACAGCGTTAAGCCGATAATAAAGATCGGCCCGGAATTCGCGCCGTTCGATGGCGCGTTCCAGATCCGCATTGGTCGCTGCGATAACGCGGACATCGACCGGGATTTCCTCACGGCCGCCGAGCCGTTGGAGGCTGCGCTCCTGAAGGACGCGCAACAGTTTGGCTTGGGTCCCCGGCGTGAGTTCGCCAATCTCGTCGAGGAATATTGTGCCGTTGTGGGCCTGTTCGAAGCGTCCGATGCGGCGGCTTTCTGCGCCGGTAAAAGAGCCTTTTTCGTGTCCGAACAGCTCGCTTTCGAGCAGCGTTTCGGGAATTGCGGCGCAGTTCACAGCGACAAACGGCATGTGAGCGCGGTGGCCATGCTGGTAGAGCGCGCGCGCGACGAGTTCCTTTCCCGACCCGGTTTCTCCACGGATGAGAACGGTCACAGGTTTGGCGGCGACGCGGCCGAGTTCTTTGTAGACAGTCTGCATGGCGCGACTGGCGCCGACCAGAATATCGCGCTCCGCAGCTGCGGCCTGGCCTACGGCAACCCGGATGTTCATTTTCTGTCCGGCACCCACGGCGCAGCGTGCGGCATCCTCGAGTTCTTCTTCGTCCCACGGTTTCAGCAGATAATCGTAGGCACCACGTTTTGTCGCTTCGATGGCGGTCTCAGCAGAGGCGGCGGATGTTAGGACAACCACCGGCAGCAAAGGGCGGAGCGTGCTCAGACGGGTGAGAAACTCGAGTCCGTCGAGATCGGGCAGAATCAGCTCGGTAAAGACTGCGCCGAGATTTGCCCCGGCCTCAACAAGATCAAGGGCTTCCCCGGCTTTACCCGCCGTGCGCACGGTCAGACCGAGTTTGCCAAGCGTGCGCGCCAGGCGGGAGCGATCCGCAGCGCGCGGTTCGACGATCAGAACGTCTGACGGTTTCACGTGTTCCCTGTTCCCTGTTCCCTGTTCCCTTTGGCCTGTCTCGCCTGTCTTGCGACGACACTTTGCGCCGTGGCCCCCGGCGTCAATGTCGCCCGAGGGTTCAGCCGGCCACGTCCCACCGGGGACGAGGACGCCCTCCGCCACCCCGGTCTTCGACAGAATCGATGGCTTCAGCCGGAGTAAGCCCTCCAAATAGCAGACGGGTTAAAGCCGGAAAATAGCGGTCGGTCGTGACAAGATTCACGCCGATGACATCCCGAATAATTTCGTGCGGCAACGATTGGTCTGTGTACCGGGCGCCGGTGTGAAAGCGCAGCTCGCCATCGTCGTAATCCATTTCGAACTTGCCGATTTTCATGCCGTAATTTGCGCGGGTGATGAATTCGGCAAGATCGGCGCGACGTTCCTCGGTGATGCGCAGCGGAACGAACGTAAAAAACTGAAGCATATCGTCGTCCTCATTCACGACGGCGGCACAGCGAAAATGTCCGTTCTCTCCGCCAAACCCGAGATGAATAATGCGATCATCCTCGAGTTTTTCGAAGCGCCATTTGTGCTCCTCGAAGAAGCGCACGACTGCGTGAAACCCCGATGACATGCCAGCACTAATACCCCCGGGCCGCCGGGCCAGCAACCTTTGAGTCGCCGCTTCTTTGTTCAGTGCGAAGAAACGTTCGCGACGTGTGCCGGGGTCATCTGACGAAAGGCGGCGCGTTCCACGACTCGCAAATTCAAGTGGGCAGAGGGTGCCGCCGCTATTTGAATGTCGTGCTCGAACCGTTCCCGCTCGAACGTGCGCGCGACATGGGCCAGTGAGCGATGGCGTGTGCGCAAAACGTCTTCAAGGGAGCGTTCACACGCCCCACCTTGGTCGGTACGGATCTCCAACTGGAGGCTGGAACCCAGCAATTGTCTGAGGCGATAGAATGGCAAGTAATGCGACGCCTCAAGCCGTTCTCGACAGGCCAGAAAGAGATCGAGCGTGGCGTTCCAATCCTCGCCGCGCAAAAGGCCTGCGCGCAGATCCAGCAGGTCATCCCATGCTGTCGGGTCGCATGCGGAGACAATTTCTTCGACGATGCCTGCAGCCGCTTCCCTCCATGTCCGCGGGCACACGTCCCGGCGCGCTGATTTGCGGGCCAGGGACGTGTGCCGGGAGTCGGATGCTCCCGGCGAACGATTTGTTTTGCCGCAGAGGGCTGCGGTCTGACTGCTGCCGATCGTCAAAGATTCTTGAGGTAGCTTTTGAGCATCCAAAGCGTTTTTTCATGAACTTGCAGGCGGCCAATGGCCAGATCCTGCGTTTCCAGATCGTCTGCGTTGCCGGCTTCATCGCGCAGATGTGTGCCGTTGGCCACGAGTGTTTCGTGAGCATCGATCAAATGAGCGACATAATCCTTTGCGGGCATAGCTGCGATGCTGAGTTCACCAATGGATGTGGCTTTTGCGAGCGTCGACAGCCCGCCGGGTGCATAGGCATCGAGCGCACGCAATCTTTCGGCAATATCGTCGACGGCTTCAAACAGCTCTTCATACTGCTTCTGGAACGCTTCATGGAGCTGAAAGAAGGCGGGACCTTCGACGTTCCAGTGAGCAACATGGGTTTGCGCCATGATCGCGTACGAATCGGCGAGCAGGACTTTCAAGCCGTCGATGACGGCTGTGGATGAGGGAGTGGTTTTGGTTGTTGTTGGCATAAGATTGAGTGTTGTGGGTGAATCTTTCCTGGCTGCTATGTATCGTAAAATTTGGGAATTTGAGATGTTCCGCTTGGTTGTACCCTGGGAGCGTTGCCATGGCACCGCTCCCAGCGACACGTGGGAAAGCAGCCTTCGCTCGAGCGTGCGATCCGGAAATTGTCAATCCATGTTCCTGCGGTTTACTTTCTCCGGTGGAAAGCCGCCGATGAGTTTTGCCGCTGTCTCACAAGATGTTTCGATTCCCGGACCCCCGCCGGTTTCCCGAGAAGAGCGAAAACGACTAAAAATACAATAACCGCGCAGAGCCAGTGCGCAACATGCCGTCTGTGGGAGAGTTGGCGGGTCGGCCGGACAAGGAGGCGAGAGCTGGGCGCTGATCGCAGCAGTGACACGATGCGAAAAACGAAAAAAGACCGTTGCAATCGCGGGGACGTGCAGCCTAATCTATAGGTAATGAGCAGGATCTTGTTCGCCCCGGATTTTTTCGCCATTCATTTTGGTTCATCCTTTCGTGGTTTTTCAACCGGGCTGATGTTGCCGGTTGCCGCGATTGCGATGGCGACGCTGTTGTTGTGCCCGACTTCGGCCCGCGGCGACATTCATGATCCTCCGGGCGCGGATTACGGTCCTACGCGGAAGCTTTCGCGTGGGATCAGCAACGTGGTTTTTGGCGCGGTGGAAATTCCGTACCAACTCAATTACACGAACGCCAAGGAGGGCAACTCCGGCGGGGCGACCTATGGAGTCATTAAGGGCACCGGCCGTGCGTTGAAGCGGCTGGGATACGGGCTGTATGAGACGGTGACGTTTCTGTTCCCGACGTACAAAGCCAGCTATCGCGTGCCTTACCGTACCGATCCCGTGTGGGTGAACGGAGGGATGTCAGAATTTCCGCCGGAGATGGGCTGGGAATCGCGCTTTCCGTACGTGCGCTCTTACAAAGGATATTGATCTGGCGAAGCAAGCGCCATGGAACGGCCGGAATGGCATCCGGAGCAGTTCCGCCGGGAGTACCGGTGCACGGCGCTGCGCAACGTCGCATGCAGCAGGGGTAATCCGCCTCGAGATCGATCGTGTTGCCTTTGGAGGCGAAGGGATCGGGCGGCACGAAGGCAAGGTGTGTTTCGTACCGGGAGTCATGCCGGGCGAGATTGTCGAAGCGCGCACGGTTCGCAGCGCCAAATCTTTCAACCGCTGCGAACTTTTACGCGTGGTTCATCCTTCGCCAGAACGTGTCGCGGCGCGCTGCAGATATTTCGGCGTGTGCGGTGGATGCGCCTACCAACATGCCCCATACGAGCGGCAGCTGGAATGGAAAACCGAACAGGTAAAAGAAGCGCTGGAACGCGTCGGGCGCTTCGAGGCACCGCACGTTCATCAGGCGCTTGGATCTCCTGCACCGTACGGATATCGCAACCGGATCACCGTGCATACGGCGGGTGGCGTCACCGGCTTTTATGCGGGTGATGGCCGCACCCTTGTGGATATCGACCGCTGCGAAATCGCCTCGGACGACGTGAACACCGCGTTGTCGCGTCATCGCGCGAACGGTCCGGAGCCGGGTCATCGGACTCTGCGCATGCAGGACGCGCACGGTGCGTTCGAACAGGTCAACCCTGCGATGGGCATTGCCTTGGAGCGGCTTGTCGCGGAGTCGCTGCCTGCTGCTCCGGAAGAGATCGCGCTGCTGCTGGATTTATATTGCGGGGCGGGGGCTCTGAGTTTCGCCTGCGCGAGGCGGGTGCGCTCGGTCATTGGTGTGGATTGGAGCCGGCACAACATCCGGATTGCGGAAGAAACCGCTTCGGCACAAGGATCGAATATCTCGTTTCGCCTTGCCGACGTCGCAGACGCGCTCCCGGAGCTGCTGAAGGATGCGCCTGCGACCCTGACGATTATTGCCGATCCGCCGCGCGCCGGCCTCGGCCCGCGCGTCCGCGAGATCCTTACGGAAACACCTCCGGCACATCTGATCTATGTGTCTTGCAACCCGGCCACCTTCGCCCGCGATGCATCGGCTCTGGCAGCGGCCGGGCTATCCCTCGGAGCGGTGCATCCGCTCGATATGTTTCCGCAGACAGCGGAAATCGAACTTGCCGCCGTCTTCCGCAAAAGCGCATAAAGAACACAGCGCCGTTGCGTGCGCAAACGGATATGGAAACACCACTACACCCCATGCGCAGGCGGCGATTCGGTCGCACAGAACTGCAAATGCCCGTCTTCAGCTGCGGAGGCATGCGTTACCAGCACTCTTGGCAGGATACGGAACTCTCGGAGATTCCCCCGGAGAACCAGGCCAATCTGGAGAGGACAATCGAACGCTCGGTTGAACTGGGCATCAATCACATTGAAACCGCGCGCGGTTACGGTTCGTCGGAAATTCAGCTTGGCCGGATTCTGCCGCGCATGGAACGCGGGAGCATTCTTGTTCAGACAAAGATCGCGCCTTACGCAGACCCGGCCAAATTCCGGGAGACCTTCGAGACAAGCATGAAACTGCTGGGGCTGGCCCATGTCGACCTGCTCTCGCTCCATGGCGTGAACGACGAAGAAACCCTGGATTGGTCGCTGCGACAGGGTGGGTGCCTTGAGGAAGCGCGCGCCTTACAACGCGAAGGACGGGCGCGGTTCATCGGATTTTCGACGCATGGATCGAACGCCCTGATCTGTCGGGCCATCGAGACGGGCGAATTCGATTACGTGAATGTGCACTGGTACTTTGTGAACGATCTGAACTGGGGCGCTGTGCAGGCGGCACGCCGTCATGATATGGGCGTATTTATCATCAGCCCCAACGACAAGGGCGGCAAGCTGTACGAACCGCCGCCAAAACTGGTGGAGTTATGTCGGCCGTTGTCACCCATGATCTTCAACGACCTGTACTGCCTGGGACGCCCCGAGGTGCACACTCTGAGCCTTGGTGCGGCGCGACCGACGGATTTCGATGAGCACATCGCCGCGCTTGAGTATTACGATGCCATCGAAGAAACCATCGCACCCGTCGAGAAACGGTTGCGGGCGGACCTCGAAACAGCGCACGGCGCAGATTGGATGGCACACTGGCCGGATGGCATTCCGGAACACGAAGACATCCCTGGCGGTGTGAACGTGAAGGAAATCCTGCGGTTATGGACTTACGCCACCGCGCTTGACCTGCTGGAATGGGGAGCGATGCGCTACAACCTCCTTGGCAACGCAGGGCATTGGTTTCCGGGGCAAAAAGCGGCTGCATTCGATGAAGCGGCGATTTTGCAGGCCGTGCATGGGAGCCCGTTTGCATCCCGCATCCCGGAAATTCTGCGTGAAGCACACGCGATGCTCAATCGTGAGGACAAAAAGCGGCTGAGCCAGAGTTAGGCAACGCCGCTTCAATATCAGGCAGCGGATCAGGTGGGTTGCCCGGCTTTTTCGCGCCTAAAACACGCGACGAGCGATCAGTTCCAATTCGTCAGCCAATTGGCTTTGTCCACATCAGAGCCAAGGTTTTTTCCACCCGTACTCCACAGATCGATAGTCGGATTAAATCCGCCGTCGCCACCACTCTGTTGGATGGTGGAATAGCCGTAACTGAATCCGAACGGATCCTGCACGTAAAGCACAGTATCGCCGTTTTTCGCCAGCATATTGTCCGGAAATTCGAAGTAGGTTTTGTTCCCCTTTTCGGTATCCGAGAACTGTCCGTCCGCGTTCGAATCGCCGGATAATTCCTTGTACAACAACAGGGATGCACTCTGATAACCGGAAGGATTCGTGCTGGTTTGAGCGTCAAGCGCGTCTGTGGCTGCGTCGCTGGGATAGATTCCGTTGTCGGCTCTGTAACTTTCGAGGGCGGCTTCCATTGCGGCCACTTCGGCCTGCGCGCGCGCCATTGCGCCTTTGCGCTGGACGTAACCGCTGATCTGCACAGTGAGGCCCGCCAGCACAATGATGATGGTAATCACCGTCAACAACTCAACCAGGGTGAAACCGGCATGGGAGGGAACGCGCGCATTCATACACTTATGATACGGCTGCTGCGGCAAGGTGCAAACGGCGAAGTGCGTCGGGGTTCACGGCGTGCGGCAGGCGAGGCACTACCCTGCCCGCTCAGCCTGGTGGCCATCCCATGCGCCGTCCGCCAAGTATATGAACGTGCAAATGCGGCACACTCTCCCCACCGTCGACACCATTGTTAATGACGATACGATAGCCGTCTGACGCCAGTTCGAGGCGTTCGGCTATCGCGGCGGCGGTCAAAAGGAGGTGGCCAAGCAATGGTTTATCGCCCTTTTCAGCCATGGCAAGACGCGGGATCGGTTTGCGCGGCACCACAAGGATATGGGTGGGCGCCTGCGGATTGGCATCGTGAAATGCGACGCACAATTCGTCCGTGTGGACGATTCTGGCCGGCACTTCTCCGGCGACGATTTTTTCGAAGAGTGTCATGGGACTCTGCTAAGTCATGGTGAAGAGCACCTCGCGCGAAAGCCGGGCTCCGCGCAGGCGTTCTCGCACGTGTTCGACAATTTCGCCTCGCAAACGTTCGCATTCCCGCCTCCAGACCTTCGCGCCGAGAAGATGCTTGACGCAATCGCGCAGTCCGTTGAGCTGCAATGTCTGATTGCCGGATCGCGCGGCATGATCGAGTGCCTTGTCCAGCAGCTTAAAAAATTCCAGTTCGAAACCGGGGCCGGTCTTGTGTGCGAGTTGATCGAGAGCAAGCCGCAAAGGCGGCGGACCCGGCCGGAATTCGCCAGCAATATCTTCATAATCGATTGCCACCAACACTTCCCGCACCGCGCCCACCAGACGGTCAAAAGCGATACTGTTTTCCTCGACCTTGCACGCGAAATACTCGAGCACACTGGAAGCCACATGTTCCGCCAGCCACCATTTCTGGTAGCCGGCCGCGCGTGCTGCGCGCAGGAGATGCCCACGGAGCCATGTCGACTCGATTGAAGCGAGCGTTCCATCCTCCAGTTCCATCAGAGGCAGGCCGTGCCGGGTTGCGATCATGCCAGTGAGACCATCCAATAAGCGTTACGATTCGGCGCGCCGCGCCCGCCGCAGGCGGTCCTGAAAAAGTTCCGTTTGGCGTTCATTCGGTTTCACTTTGCGTTCAAGGGCTCTGATGGCATCGATAAATTCGCCCACATCCTCGAATTGCCTGTATACAGATGCGTACCGGACGTAGGCCACTTCGTCGAGGGCATGAAGACGATTCATCACAACATTTCCGATTTCTCGCGACGGCACCTGCCGACCGTACAACGACTCGAGATCGCTGATGATTTCATCCGCCATGCGCGCGATGGATTCGAGATCGACAGGACGTTTCTCGCAGGCTTTTGCGATCCCATTAACCAGTTTATGTTTGTCGAACGGCTCGATACGTCCGTCGCGTTTGAGCACCCGCAGATCGGCCCGCTCGATCTCTTCGTACGTGGTAAAGCGATGTCCACACTCAAGGCAGGTGCGGCGACGGCGGATGCTGCTTCCATCGCGAGCCTGCCGCGAGTCGAGGACTTTATCCTCGATGCAACTGCATTTCGGACAACGCATTGTATACCTTTCACGATTTCGAGAGCTTGCACCACAAGATATTGGGCAGGCAAGCAAAAATCGTACGCACACAATCAATGTTCGTGGCGTGCCAACGATCAAACTGTGTCGGGAACTGCCCGGCATGAATCCGGCGTGATCGCGCGCTTTGCAACACCTGAAGTTACGCGCAGTCTGCCGACCAGAATAAAATGTTTCCCGGCATTGACCGCCTTGTGGCGACGTGGGTTGACTGGGGCTCGAACCCAGAACCAATGCCTTAAAAGGGCACTGCTCTACCATTGAGCTATCAACCCGATTTATCTACGACGAAGAACAGACTTTATAAACTGAAAATCCTGCGGGGTCAACACGTTGAAAGACTGGGTATCCCCCATTTCGTTCTTGCCACTCGCCGTCCGTTTCCTCAGAATCCTGAACGCGTTGGATGCCTGGACGTCGGAGGGGTTTCATGCTGGCAGCACAATGAATTGGGTAGACTTCATTCCGCAAAATCGGCACGGCATTGCAGCCGGCGCCCTGTTCGCCGTCGAACATCTGCCCGGCGATTCGCAAGGCGCGAGCGAGCACGGAGTGCGCCTGCTGGAAGCCAACGCAGCAACACTGCGCTTGTTCGAGTTGCCGGAGGAGGAGCTGCCGGATCTTGCCGAGATTTGTAACCGGTTTACGCTCCCTGAGTTGGAGCGGCTCCTGAAACGGGCTGCTGCCGCCGAGGCCTTGGATTCGGAGGGCGAACTCTCGGCTGACGCATGGCTTGCGCTGCCGTCGGGACGTCAGACACGGATCCGCATTTCGCTCAAGTTCCAGCCGCTGTCTGGCGGCGGCACATTGTGGAGCGGGAGTTTGGTGAACATTACGGATCTGGCGCGGGAAACGGCATGGCTGCACGAGCAACTGCACTTGTCGAAGCTCTGTCAGGAAGCAGCTCGGGTGGGGTTCTGGACATTGGACGTTTCCACCGGACTGGCCCAATGGTCTCCGGGCATCCAAACGATCCGCGGGGTGTCGGCGGACGACTCCATACCGCTTGAGGAAGCGCTTGCAGCGTATGAAGAAGATTCCCGGCGCGTGCTTCGCGATGCCATTGAACATGCCGCAGCGACCGGAGCGGGCTGGGATCTCGTTCTGACTTTGAGCACTGAAGCGGGTCAATCGCTCCGTGTGCGCCATGTGGGCCGCGCAACCGAAGGGGGACGCACAAAGCAACTCTACGGCATTCTTCAGGACATTACTGCAGAAGCGATGCATCAGGAAGCCAACCAGCGTCTCGGGCGCCTTGAATTGCTCGGGCAGCTGGCAGGCGGCATTGCGCACGATTTCAACAATCTTCTTACATCCGTAACGCTCAGCCTCGACTCCATCAAAGCAGATGGAACTGTGGGCGACCCCGTCCGCATCAGCCTGCGCGACGCCGAGAATGCAGCCAAAGGGTTGCGCGGGCTGACGCGCCAGCTGCTTACGTTTGCCAAGGGCGGCGAGCCGGTGCGGGCTCCGACCAATCTCAGTCGGCTCCTGGAAGAGACGCTCGACTTTACGCTGAGCGGAAGCGGATGCCGGATCGAACGCGATATTGCCGCGGACCTCTGGCCCGCCAACGTCGACCGCGCTCAGATTCAACAGGTCGTGCAGAATCTTGTGCTCAACGCAAGAGACGCCACACACGATCGTGGGATCATCCGGGTCAGAGCCTGCAACCGCATAATTTCGGGGTTCGACGTGCCGGGGATTGCTCCTGGCGAGTACTGCGAAATCGCCGTCGAAGACGACGGCCATGGAATTGCGGAAGAGATGAAGGACAAAATTTTCTCGCCATATTTCACCACCAAACCCCTGGGAACCGGCCTTGGGCTGGCGACATCGTTTTCGATCGCGAAACGCCATGATGGCTATCTGACTTTCGACTCGCGACAGGGAGATGGCACCTCCTTCACGTTGCTCGTCCCTGCCGAACGCCAGCAACGACCCCGTGAAACGCGACGCATCGGTTATCTCAGGCGCGGCAAAGGCGAAATCCTGCTCCTGGACGATCAGATCGACATTCTGCGCATCGCAGGTGCCGCTCTGGAACGGTTTGGCTATGAAGTGACCGCCGTGCAGAATTCGGAGGAATGCCTTGAAGCGGCACGCAGGATGCAGCAGAACGCGGGGCGTTATGCAGCGGCCGTGCTTGACCTCACGTTGCCTGGAAGTCGTGACGGCATTGAGACGCTGCAACTTCTGCGCGAAATCGATCCCCAGCTCCCCGCGATCGCTTGCACAGGTTATTCCAACAGCGAAGTCATGGCACGACCAGGCGACTACGGATTCCATTCCGCGCTGGCGAAGCCGTTCCGCATCGATGAACTTGTAGAGGCGCTGCAAGCGGCGACCCAGGGCGCAAACGGCAGATAACGTGGCGGAAGATGACGCGACGGAGATCTCGGGCGGACGTGTTAACTGTCAAAGCCAGATCGACGCGCCCAACCAAATGTAGAGCGCCAGCGTCCATAACCCGGACGCCGTTTCGAAAATCCTTCCCGAACGCGGCACGGGGCACTGCAGGAACCGCATGGAAATCGCGGCGGCCGCAATCCAGCAACCCACAGGAAGGAGAATCGTCCAAAACAGGCCGGTCGCAATCCACGCTGCGATAAATGCGCAGGCTCCGGAACCGGCGATAGCAAAGAGCCACGCTGCACAGGCGCTGCGCATCCCCCAGATCGCGGAGTACGTTGGCACACCGAGTTCTTCGTCCGCAGGAGCGCGAAGTTTCCTGCCAATTTCAATGGTCATTCCGGTAAAAAAACTTGCAGTAAGAAACCATCCCAGCCCTGCGCCGGGTTTCACCTTGGCCGGCAGCCAGTCGCAGGCCGTCGCATAGAGATCGATCAGCGGCATGATAGCCATGTGAGTCCACATATAGGTGAATGGCCGCGCCTTAAGCCAATCGCGCGCAAAGAACTCCTGAGTCATCAACGCAAGGTAAGCCCATTGGACTGCCAGAAGCGGCAGTAATCGCGGTTCGAGCCAGAGCGCCGCAGCAGCCTGGATGACAGCGCTCAGCGCAAACAAACCTGCCAGTTCGGGCAGGGTGACAACTCCCCGCGGCACCGGCCGCGAGGGCCGATACCGCGCGTCTTCCTCCGCATCTTTAAACTCGTCGGCAATGCGCAATTGAAGAAACGCGAGAAACGAATTCACGAACGCGCCAATAAACGCAGCCGGCGCAGGCGGCGGTTGCCCTCCACGCAGGGCGGCGGTGTAGGCCACAGCAGCTGCGCTGAATGCGAAAATCAAGACCGCATTCTTAAACAGGGGAAATCGCTCCGCCTGATAGATCCACCACCGTTGCGCCGCGCCAAGACGCACTTCCCCGCCGCCGGTCCGTTTCATTCCGAGAGGGAACCCCGCGCGCGTTTGCGGTGGGCTCCGGCGAAATGTCCGGCGCTCAGGGCGGCGATGATGGAAAGTTCCCCGGCAAGCGCAAGCGCGCAGGCCACTTCGGCGAGCGCGTTGGCGCCGCCGTCCCGTGGAATACCGAGAATCCTGAGTGCGAGCGCCGCGCCGGGCAGATTCACCCCGCCACCCACTGTTCCGACGATGAGATTCGGCAGGGTGACCGCCGCGTAGAGACCACCGTCCGGCGTTTCCTCGAAGCGTGTGATACCCACTGCGGATTCGCTGACACAGGCGGCGTCCTGCCCGGTTGCAATGTACAACGCGGCCAATCCATTGGCATAATGGCCATGCACACCGATCGTCCCGCTCATCACGCCTCCCAGCGCGGACATCCTCCAGTAATCCACCATGGCAACGGCACTTGTGCGCAGCCTGTCGCGCACCACTTCGGCAGGCAGCACCGCTTCGCAGGAAACCTTGCGCCCGCGCACTGCAAGAAAAGAGCGTGCACTCGCCTTTTTATCTCCGCTCAGGTTGGCCTCCACAAAATGTCGTTTTGGGGTGACTGGCGCATGCGCAAGCACCCACTTGCACACGGCGTCCGCAGCAAGGGTGACCATGTTTTGCCCTGCCGCATCGGCGGTATGGAATTCGAGACCGAGATACACGTGATTTCCCTCCACAGTAACCTGGACATCACAAAGGCGCCCGTGCGAGGTCGTGGCAGCCGCAGCTTCCTGCAGTGCCTGGAATTGCCCGGCTACCCATGCGGCAAACCGGCCGGCTTGTTCAAGCCTGTCGAAGATAAACCCCGGGGCGCGCCCAAGGCTTTCGCCAAGGAGCAAGGCCGCGCATCCGCCGCTATCCGTCACAGCCAGTGCACCACGATGGTAGGATGCCACAAGCGCCCCTTCGGTCGTGGCAAGTGGCACATAATAATCGCCGTGCGCGTGCAAGCCGTTCACGCGCAACGGACCGGCCAACCCGACAGGGATGCGCATGGTTCCGATAAAGTTCTCGATGTTGCGACTATACTGCGGCGCCTCCGCAAGCGTCTTCTCATCGAGAAACGGGGAGCGATCACACTGTGGAATATCGAGGAGATCCCACCGCCTTGCGATGGCTTCGGGGGTCAGCAGCGATGCGCCGGGAACGCGCGGCGGCCGTGGATCGCTGCAGGGAGCGAGCCGTTCCACCGCGTGTTCGGGGTCGAACGATTTGTCGTCCGCGGCATCGCTGCCTGCGATCCGCTTCAAATACTCTCCGATCCGGGTGTGAGATTGCGCCATTGGGAGAAACCCGCGGATCCTGGTTAAGACTGGCGGGGACTCCGAGCGCGATTGCTGGTAGCCATGTCGATCTCTTTCAGCTCACGCACTTGCCAACACGGCAGCCGCAGCATCGGCTCCGGCTGCATCCGCCAATGAGATGGCCGGTACGCCTTTGCGAATCCTCCCGATCAAACCCGTCAGCACACCGCCTGGCCCGAGCTCCACGAAACCGTCAATCCCCGTCTGGTCGAGAACAAACTCCATGCATTCGCGCCAGCGCACGGTCCCGGTGACCTGCGCAACGAGCGACTCGCGCAACTCGGCAACATCCCGCGCCGGACGCCCAAGTACATTGGCCGGCAATGGAACCTCAGGCATGACAACCGACGCACTGCGCACCACTCCGGCAAAACCGTCCTGCGCACTCTGCATCAGCCGGGAATGGTAAGCGCCGGCTACGGTAAGCGGCACAGCGCGCCGAATCCCATATTTCTTTGCAAGCTCGACGGCACGATCGATGCCCGCTTTGCTGCCCGACAACACCAGCTGGCCGGGCGCATTGTCGTTGGCCACGTCGACATTCGCCTCGTGGGCGAGACGCGCCGCAGCATCCGGATCTGCCCCGATCATGGCTGCCATGGCCCCGTCCGTCGCGTCGCAGGCTTCCTCCATGAGAGCGCCACGCCGCGCGACAAGGCGGAGGCCTTCCTCAAAGGAAAAAGTTCCCGCTGCGGCGTGTGCCGTAAACTCGCCGAGAGAAAGCCCCGCGGCCGCATAAAACCTGAATTCCGGCAGGCACCGTTTCAGAGCTTCCAGACACCCAAGCCCGTGCACATACAGGGCAGGCTGACAAAAGGCGGTGCGCGTGAGTGTGTCCTCCGGCCCCTTGAACGCGGTTTCTCCAAGATTCATTCCCAGAATTTCGTCGGCGCGGGCGAATGCCTCGCGCACCTCCGGGAGGTCTGCCCCCATGCCGACGCTTTGAGCGCCCTGCCCTGCGAAAAGGATTGCAACACGCTTCATTCCGCCGGCTCCTCCGCCCGTTCCGCGGATTGTCCGGCTGCAGCCGCCGCCTTGATGAAAGCGTCGAAACGGATTGCGGCAACTTCCACAAGCGCGCGCGGGCCTGTCAGCTTCACGAACACATCCCCGGAGGGATGTTCGAGAATCGCTCCGTGTAAAGCGTAGCCGGGACGGGGCTCGACAGGTCCGCCTGGCATGCCACTCTGGAAGGTGCCGGCCGCTTTCACAAAGCTCACGCGCACATTGCCCATGTGCCCCTGCTCGACATTCGACTCGAGTTCCGGCGGCGACTCGACAAATTGCCCCAGCCATCGCGCGATGTTTGCGTCGACCCCGCCGCCTTGTCCCGCTCCGAAGTGAAAAAACGTCATCTCGCCCGGATCCCCGTCAGGATTGGGGATGCGAAGTTCCGCCTTGCGCATGGCACTCGCGGTTGGCACCCACTCCCACTCCGCGGGCCGCTCGAATGTGAATGCCCCCACATCGAAAGAGACCGGAGCCACTTCGCCGGCGGCGCGCTGTTGCCCGGCCGCAAGCCCGATGAGGATTGCTGTGCAGATTGACAGGTGTTTCGCCTCGATCATATTGCAGATTGCTCTACAGCGAAACGGCGGGGTCGCCAAGTGGTAAGGCCGAGGTCTGCAAAACCTCCACGCGCGGGTTCGATTCCCGCCCCCGCCTCCCCGATGAGCGTTGCGCTGAACGATTCAGACAGAGTGAAGAGCCGGCGAACGATTCGTGCCACTTCTTCTGCCCGTGTCTCATTGGATCCCCGATCCGGCCGTGCGCTTCAAGGCGATCATGGTCACATCGTCGTGTTGCGGTTGATGCTCGGCGAATTCGCGCAGATCGGCGGCAACGGTTTGCACAACGGCTTCGCTGCCCTTGGCCGCGTTGCTCTTCATGATGGTCAGGACTTTATCCAGTCCGAACTCCAGCCCCGAGGCGTCGCGTGCCTCGGTCACCCCGTCAGTGTAGAGCAGCAGACAATCGCCGTCCGCCGGAGAAAACGTGAAATCGTTGACGACCCGGTCGAACACCGAGCCGTTGTCGATGCCAAGCGCCATGCCTGGCGGATTGAGCTTTGTCACGGCGCCTGTGTTGCGCACGTACCACAGCGGCGGATCGTGGCCCGCCCGGGCCAGCAACACTTCGTCGGAACGGCGGTCGATGATGAGGTAGGCCATGCTGATGAACATATCCTCTTTGATATCCGGAAAGATCTGGCGGTTTACCTCGCGCAACACAGCCGCTGCGGAAGTGCGACCGGGCGCTTTGCTGCGCAGCACGCTCCGGCACATCGCCATGATCAGGGAAGCCGGCACACCCTTGCCAGACACATCGGCAATCACAATCCCCATGCGATCGTCGTCCACCCGCACATAATCGTAGTAATCGCCGCTGACCTGGCTTGCGGGAAGGTTCAAACCACTGATGCGCCAGCCCGCCATCTGGGGTGCGGCGCTTGGCAGCAGGATGCGCTGGATATCTCGTGCGACTTCAAGATCGTGTTCCAGACGCCGTTTTTCGTGTGCGTCGGAGAACACGATGGCATTGTACAAAGCAAAGGCCGACTGCTCCGCAATGCTCCGGAACAGGGCGCCGTCAGCGGCGGGAAACGGCGTTTGTCCGGTGACGGCCAAAACACCCAGAGGCTGCCGCGAATAAACGAGCGCCCCGGCAAGACACGCGGAGGGCGTTTGGCCCGGCGGCCAGAGTTCGCGGACGTCATCCAACGAATCCGGATCGATGCGCAGCGGTTCGCCGCTTCGCAGCGCGCGGCCAAGGAATTCTTCCTCGGGATCAACAGCATGCAGCCGCAGATAGGAATGCAATGCGACCGGAGCGTTGCGAGCCTGATCCATAATGCTGTCCGGAACGCGAACAAGCGGTGGACAATCCTTGGAAAGGTACGCCGGCATAAGCATCCGCCCGTTGCGATCCAACAAATACAATGCGCCGCCGGTGGCATCGAGGATGCGCATGGTGCCCTCCACAATCAGACGATGCAGGTCCGAGGGGCGCACATCGCTTGAAAACGCTTCCCCCAACCCGTGCAGAAAGTCGAACACCCGCGTTTCTTCGGTGCGCAACTCTTCCTGCTGCCGTGTCAGCCGCGCGATCCGGCGTCTGTATACCGAGAACGTAACAGCCAACAACAGGCTCAGGACGCCCACCACCGCCCACGGAAGTGTATCGAGCCACATGGCTTCCAACTCAGCGAGGTGTTGCCGGTTCAAGATCCTGCCGCAAAAACTCGATCACGTCCTTGAACTTGGAAAGGTTTTCGGGGCTTACAACCGCGAGCGCCTCGTGCGCTTCGAGCATCGCGCGCGCCTTTTCACCGACGCTCGTGCCTGAAGAATCGAGGGGTTGCTCCTCTTCGCAACAGGCGGCTTCGCTGCGCGACCGAATTTCCAGCAGGTGATCGAGGCCGAGATTGCGCAGGAGCGATTCATTGCGCTCGCCCGCACCGCAGATCACCACCTTGCCACGCCCACCTTCCCGAAGCTTCAGACCGATGCCAGCAAGCGTACCCATGAACGTCGAATCCATCGCTGCACAATGGGACAAATCGACAACGAAATCCGTAAGCCCGCGGGACATCATCTCGCGGGAAAATTCGCGCAGGCTGGCGCTGTTTTTGAACGACGCGCGACCGTTGACGAGGACGCGGACGATGACGCCGTCGAACCCAACCAATATGCTTCCCTCAGCAGTCACAAGGTGTGTTCGCGAGTTTATGAGCGCTCGTGAACGGTGTCAAATGGAGCTGGCCACTCTGAGCCCGGAGGTTGCGGGAATAAAACTCATGCACACCGCCACCCACAACAACCGGAATCCCGGCCATGCGACGGTCAATTCCAGAGGAAAGACTCGGTGGATGCCACAATGCGACCATCCACCACCAGCAGGGCGCGCCACGCGATGACGCGACCATCCAGATGAAAGTCGTCCCCGATAATCTCGAACTTTGTCCGGTGGCTACCCGGCCGCAACGCCGAGTACTCGACCTCACGCGCCTGCACAAACGGACCGAGGTTTGCCTGGCGATACTCGAACCGCACCGTCACATTTGCCGCCTGGCGATTCTTCCAGAAAAACGTGTAGTAATGACCCTGGCGCTCACGCAAATCTTCCGGCGTAATCGCGCCGAAATTGGTGAGTTCTCGCTCGAACTGCACCATCGGATGCGTGTCCGGAGGCTGCGGGCGATTGTCGTTATTCAGGATTGTGGCTTTGCGAAACTCAAACGCGGAATCGAGCGCCACGGGAAGCTCTCCGGCAGGCACAATGGATACCGGCGGCTGCTCAGCCGCCCGCAGCGGACCTGTGACTATGGAAAGAAGCAAAGCACCGACAAACAGCGCCCGGAAATTCCTTCGCGGAGCGACAAAACACGGAACACAGCTTTGGAACAAACCCCGGAAATGACCCGAAACAGGGCGCGTGGATGAAGCGGTTGTCATAATCGTGATTATCGAAGGCTTTTGCCGCCGGGCTGTCAATAATTTCGTTGCGGAGACGTTCCGTAACGGCACGCTCAATCAACGCCAAGGTCTCGCATGCGGGTCAGCGCTTCACGCCAGACAACCGTGTTCTCCGGGACGAAACGCTCCACTCCGATCGACTCCCGCAAAATCGCCCGAGCCGTCTCCAAACAATCGATCAACCCGCAGCCGATCGCCTGAATCAATGCGTTCCCGTAGGCTGTGGCTTCCACCGGCCCGGCCAGCACGGGCAATTCCAGCGCGTTCGCCGCGAACTGGTTCAACAGGACATTGCGGCTGCCGCCGCCGACAACGTGCAGACGGCTGATGTCCCGCCCGACCGCTTCCCGCAGATCGTCCAGCACCAATCTGTAATGAAGAGCCAGGCTCTCCAATATGCACCGCACGTATTGCGGCGGCTCCTCGGGTTCCGGCTGCCCGGTCTCGCGGCAGAACTCACGCATGCGCTCGGGCATGGAGTCCGGAGCAAGAAACCGGGCATCATTCGGATCGATCAAACTGCGGAACGGCTCGGCGGCGGCCGCCATCTGCGTGAGTTGACCATAGTCGTACTCGACCCCGGCGCGTGACCATGCGCGGCGGCACTCCTGAAGAATCCAGAGCCCACTGATATTCTTGAGAAAACGCACCGTCCGCCCATGCCCAATCTCGTTCGTAAAATTGCCCGCCAGCGCGCGTGCATCGATGATAGGCCGACACAGTTCTACACCCAGCAGCGACCACGTTCCCGAACTGAGATACGCCCAGTCTTCGCCCTCAGCTGGCACAGCCGCAACCGCGGAAGCGGTGTCATGTGAGCAGGACGCCACAACATCCACGCCGTGCAAACTCGTTTCCTCGGCAGCGGAGGCATCGAGCGAACCCAGCACCGTGCCGGAATCCACAATCTCAGGAAACAAACCGCGAGGCACTCCGCTCGCGTCTGCCAACCGGGCGCTCCAGTCGTGCTCAACGGGGTTGTACAACTGCGATGTGCTGGCAAGGCTGCGCTCGACCACCTGCCGCCCGCTGAAGAGCGCATTCAAGAAGTCGGCTATAAACAAAAAGTGCGTCGCCTGCCCAATGATCGATGGAAACCGGCGGGCGTCGTCCATGAACTGGTACAGTGTGTTGAAAGGCAGAAACTGCAGGCCGCTTTCCTGAAAGATCGTTTCCTCCCCCGGAACACGCATCGCTTCTTCGAACATTGGCGCAGTACGCGCGTCGCGATAATGAAAAGGCACCGCCAAATGGGGGAGTCCTTCCGCACACCACACGTAATCGACGCCCCACGAATCCACGCTGAGACTGCGCAATTTCCGTCCGGACCGTGCAGCGGCCGAGAGCCCCGTTTTCAACTGCTGAAAAAGCCCAAGCACATCCCAATGCATGGATCCGCGCACACGCACAGGCCCATTCAAAAAGCGGTGCACCTCCTCGAGGTGCATGCGGCCATCGCTCAACGTAGCCAACATCACGCGCCCGCTTTCGGCGCCCAGATCGCATGCTGCAAAGGTATCGCTCATAAAAACTCGAGCGCCCATACTAACTGCCAACCTGTCGCCCGCAAAACCCTTTTGCCCACGTGCCATCTGCAGGTTACCCTTTGGGTGCGTAGCCGTGAAGTCCAACGGCGTGCCGACTTCCCAGCGGGCCTGTAGCTCAGCGGTTAGAGCAGGGGACTCATAATCCCTTGGTCGTGGGTTCGAACCCCACCGGGCCCATTGCTTGCCACTCCAAGGTGAAGGCCCCCCCTCGCACTCAGCCCGTCATGCCGCAGGCTGTTAACGCGTCGCCAAGCCTACAGAAATCCGGCAGCCGCAAGCTTGCGCGTCAGCTGGGTCTGGCGCTCCGCAAGTTCTGCATAGAACGTCGCGCGCGCAGGGTCGGGGAAGCAGCGGGTCGTCTCCTCAGATGCAACGCAACGTTCCGCCAACGTTTCCAGCTCGGTTTCGTACCGTCCACCGCGGGTGACGCCGACCGTCACCGCCGCCTGAATTGCCGCGCCCAGCGCCGCGCCTTCCGCAGTACTCAGACAAACCGTCGGCACGCCGAACACATCAGCGGCCAGCTGACGCCAAACGCGGCTCCGGCTTCCGCCCCCGGTCAATCGGATTTCCGAAGGCACCACCCCAAGTTCGGCGAGCCGTTTCAAACCGTATCGCAACCCGAGCGTAACGCCTTCCATAACGGCCCGCGCCATGTTGGCTGGAACAAAATTTTGCGGTGATAACCCGTGCAACACCCCCGATGCACGCGGGAGATCGGGCGTACGTTCACCGGTGAGATAGGGCAGGAACAACAATCCTCCTGCCCCCGCAGCCGACGCCTGGACACTTTCATCCAGCGCATCGTGATCCATACCAAACAACCGGGACACGCATTCCGTGGCCACGGTCACGTTCATCGTGCAAACCAGCGGTAGCCAGCGATCGGTGCTGTCGCAGAACGCGGCGGCTTCACCCCCGGGATCAATGACAGGCGATTCGCTGCATGCAAAGAGCGTCCCCGACGTGCCAAGGCTCGCAGTGAGCACGCCGGGCTTCACATTTCCGGTACCGATCGCCGCCATCATATTATCGCCGCCACCGGCGCTCACCACGATGTCTCCTGGTAGATCCCACTCCTTCGCAAGCACGCTGCGGAGCAATCCGGACGGGCGGCGTGAACTCTGCAACGGCGGCAGCTTGGCGGCCAGATCGCTGTCGATCGCTTCAAGAATTTCCCGCCGCCATTTTCTTGTTCGCACATCCAGCAATGCCGTGCCGGAGGCGTCTCCGTACTCCATGAGCTTCTCGCCGGTGAGACGGAAGTTGAGATAATCGTGTGGCAACAGGATCGTGCGCGTGACGGCGTAATTCTGTGGTTCGTGCTGCTTGAGCCACAGGATTTTTGGCGCTGTATACCCGGGCAGCATGGGGTTGCCTGCAAGTTTGATGACCTCCTCGCGCCCGCCGAGGGCTTTATGCAGCGTGGCGCACTGTGGTGCGGTGGATGTGTCATTCCACAATTTCGCGGCGCGCACCGGCTCATCCTTCGCGTTTAGCACGACAAGTCCATGCTGCTGACCGCTGACGCCGATTGCCGCAATCTCACGCCGTCGGGCGCCCAATGCGTCCAAACATCGGCGCAACGCCGTTTCCGCAGCGTCGTGCCATGTCGCGGGCCACTGTTCCATGTGTCCTGCGGGCAGTCCCGCGAGTAATCCGTACGCTTCCTGAGCGGTCGCAATACACTCGCCACTTACCACGTCCAGGGCGAGAACCTTCGTGCTTTGCGTTCCGCTATCGATACCTATCGCAATCATGACAGGGCATTGTGCCGTCTTCGCCGCCGGTCGCCACCAATTTCTTCCGCATCCGCGGACTTGCAGTGGCAACGCAGGGACATTATACTGAAGATTCTCCCCGTCATTGAAAGGGTAGGTACCGAAGTGGCCAAACGGGGCGGACTGTAAATCCGCTGGCTTACGCCTTCACAGGTTCGAATCCTGTCCTGCCCACTCCCCTCAGATCAAGCATTGAAGCCATTTGCGTAAGGTTACGTATATTTTCGCGATGGTTGTTTCGCCGATCTTGATCCAGGGCAGCAGTGTGTCGATTGGCTGAGGGGTGACGGTGTAACGTCGGGTGGGCATCCTTGTCGTTCGTTAAATCTGAAAGTTTGATTATCGCTGCTCTGACTCCGTAGCCCAGTCCGAACACAACAACTCCGCCTGCTGGAGTACGGTCTTCACCGCCTGCTCCCGCATATCGGGCGGGTAGCCGTATTTATTCAGGATGCGTTTCACCATCACACGTATCCTGGCCCGTGCACTTTCGCGCAGGGTCCAGTCGATAGTCACACTTTTGCGCACTTGGGTGATGAGTTCGGCGGCGATGACCTTCAACTTGTCGTCGCCCATGGCTTTCACGGTGCTCTCGTTGGCTGCGAGGGCATCGCAGAAGGCGACTTCGTCGTCGGACAGTCCAAATTCTTCACCGCGCTTGGTGGCGGCATCCATTTCTTTGGCCAGCTTGATCAGTTCCTCAATGACTTCCATCGTGCTGATGGCACGGTTGTGGTAGGCGTTGAGGGTCTTCTTGAGTTTCTCGGAGAATTGCTGACTCTGCACGAGGTTCTTCTTCGAGTGCACTTTGAGTTCGTCCTTGAGCAACTTCTCCAACAACAAAGGCGCGGGAGAGTTCCAGCACTACCTGCACCCAGCCCTTTTTGCCGTATTCCTGTTGGAGGATGTGTTCCTGTCCGGCGGGGATGAGTTGCAGGCGTTCGGTCGGCGTGCCGGTCGTCCATTTGTCCCAGGTGAAACCATGCATCATGTCGCAAGCGACGCCGTGTTTCTCCAGCATGACAGAGATGGCCTGTTTTGTGTCGTAAGTCGGGTTGCCCTGACCGCCGCTCTCGGTGCAGGTAGCGAGCGCGCGCTTGAGCTGATCGGCGAGGCCGAGGTAATCCACGATCAAGCCGCTGGGCTTGTCTTTGAATACGCGGTTCACGCGGGCAATCGCCTGCATCAGGCCATGGCCCTGCATCGGCTTGTCGGCATACATCGTGTGCAGGCACGGCGCATCGAAACCCGTCAGCCACATGTCGCGCACGATCACGATCTTGAAGGGGTCGCGAGCGTCCTTGAACCGATTCGCCAGCTTGTGGCGCTTTTCTTTGTTGCCAATGTGACGCTGCCAGTCGGGACCGTCCTCAGCGCTGCCGGTCATCACCACTTTCAATGTCTCCGCGTCCCATTCGGGCCGGAGTTTAATCAGCGCGTTGAAGAGATCCACGCAGATGCGGCGGCTCATGCAGACGATCATCGCCTTACCTTCCATCGCCTCCAGGCGCTTCTCGAAATGCGTTACCAGATCGCCGGCGATAAGCGCGATGCGCTTAGGATCGCCCGGCAAGGCCTCCAGCGCGGCCCACTTGGTGTTGAGCTTTTCCTTCTTCGTCAGCTCCTCGCCTTCGGTGAGTTCCTCGAACTCCGCGGCTAGCTTCGGCAACTCGGCGGCGTTCAGCGCCAGCTTGGCGATGCGGCTCTCGTAATAAATCGGCTTCGTCGCCTCGTCCGCCACGGCGCGCTGGATGTCATAGATGGAAATGTAATCGCCGAACACCGTGGGCGAGGCCGTTGAGATATTGCGCGGTCTTGTCGAGGCTGCGGACTCCCCAGCCTTTTGGCGTGTGTCCGAGTTCGGGGTCTTCAAATGAATCGGGGAAAAGGGCATCGGAGGGGTCACGCGGAGGCGCGGAGGGGGGAGTTGGGTTTCTGAAATTCCATTTCTTCCTCTCCGCGTGAGACTCTCTTTATCCATATTCCTGCGGACGGGGTCGAAATCCACGAAGCAGCTCTGGAACAGCGCCCGCGCCATCGCCTCCGGCGTCGCGTTCATCCGCCGGTTCAACTCGATCTTGTCGTCCAGCGCCCCAAGCACCGCCGCGATGGCTTTTTGCTC
>CAZZCL010000037.1:0-28144 GCA_964652295.1 uncultured Chthoniobacterales bacterium | reverse complement strand
AAGACCATCGCCAGCCGCTGCTTCAACGACCATGGTGAACTGCCTCCTGCTGATCCCTCATGAGTCTTCATTGCTCAAGCACCGCGCGCATGTCCGCTTCGTACGCTTCCGCCACACGTTCAAGCCGAAACTCCCCTGCACGTTCCCACGCCTGCCGACGTTTCAATTTCAAACCATGGTCATCCGCTAGCAGGAACTCCAGTTTTGCAGCGAGTTCATCAGCCGCATTCCCAGTGCGATGATCAAACACCAACCCGGTCTTGCCATCCTCAATGATGTCGCCAAAACATGCGAGCGCTGAAACAACAGGAAAGCAACCGTGACTCATCGCTTCGAGAATCGATAGCCCGAATGCCTCTCCCCTTTCCGAGATCGAGGGGTAAACAAGGATCGCTGCCTCGCGGTAGACCTTGCTCAACGCCACAGAATCGAACACCGGCCCCTCAATCTGTGTGGCCCCTCGCGCATCGTGTCCAAAAGCAGATTGGATTTTGTCCAAATAACCCTCCCCGCCTCCGCCTTCCTCGATCCGCCACGGTCCAACCAAACGCAGGCGCAATGCCCTTTGCTTCGGATGCATTTTCCTGAAAGCCTCGCAGAGTATGTTTAATCCCTTCTCTTCGTGCAGACGCCCAACATACAAGACTGTTTGCGACTCGGAAATTTCAGGCGCGTCTTTGGTTACATCCAGGGCTGGGTACGGGACGACCGACACACGTTTTTCAAACTGAGGAGCCTCGTTCATGATCGCCTGCGCCACAGCTTGTGAGATCGCCTGCAGTCGCGCCGCTTTTCCATACCACTTCATTTGTCCTTTGGGGTAGCGCGCCACATGAACATACATCTTCCCCGCTCGGCGCGGCACACCCAGGATCGGAAGCCAGAATGTGTTGGTCACAACCACATCTCCAGGGGGTAAGGCTCGTCGCGCCCGCAGGCTGTAAATCAAATCCCGCCACTTGTATAACATCACATTGCGAGGCGCATCACCGCCGCGCACCCGCACATGTGCCACTCCGCAAATCTCCTCGCTCCGGGTAAGCCCTTCGTATTCGCGCGAGATGTGCGTGACGCAATGTCCGCGCGCCGCCAGTGCCTGACCAAGCGCGAACCACACCTTCTCAACCGCTCCACCCCGCAGGGGAGGCACGGGAAAGAATGCCCCCTGGACAATCGTCACTTTCACACCTTTTTGAATATTGCCTCTTCGAGCAAAGCTGCCAAACGGTCTAAGTTAGACCTGAGATCGTAGCGCTGTTCGAAACAGACCCGCGCGTTCCTTCGCATGGCGTCATGCTCACCGTGATCCATCGCACCCCATCGCGTCAGGAGTCGGGAGACCCCGTCACGCGTGTCGGTATCCACAAAGCCCGCCCCGTCCTCCACAATCTCGGAGTGAATGTTGACCTTGTCGCTGATTAAAACCGGGGTAGCACATGCCAGGGCCTCCACGACTGCAATGCCGAAATTTTCCTGATGCGAAGGCAGTACGAACGTTTCCGCTTCCCTCAAGGCGCCCCACTTTGCGTCTCCCTGCAGTGGCCCCGTGAAAACAACCTCATCCACAACGCCCTTTTCAACGGCCAGTCTTTTCAAACGCTCGACATAGTCGGGCTCTCCTCCGCCAACGATGCACAAGGCCCTGCCATCCCGTCCTTTCCAGTCCGCAAACGCTTCGATCAAAAGATTGCACCCCTTCTTCGGATGAAGGCGTCCCAGAAACAGGAGGAACCTGTCCGACAGGCCGGAAGGCTTTATGCCAGCCCACGCAGCGCGCTGACAGCCATCCTCGTCGCCTCCCGGATCGCGCGTGCCGAACGGCGACACCATTTCGCGAATCTTCCACGGGCGAAACTCGCCTGAAGCCAGCCGCCTTTCTTCCTCGCAACCAAAGATCAGCGCAGAAGCACGCGACAAAATCGGATGCTCAACCAGCCGCCAGTACAAACGTTTTTTGACAGCCTTTAGCGGGAATAAGCGTTGGAACCACGGATCCAGCATCCCATGCGGAAACACCACATAAGGAATGCCCAACCGGCGCGCAGCGTGCGCCCCTGCGATAACATGGTTTTGCCACAACCCATGGATTGCCAAGACATGGCACCCGCGTGCCGCATCAACGATCCGCTGCGCGGCATCCAGCGCGAAACCCCAACCGGCAGCAGTGTTTCCGGCGCCGTAGATCCCCGCACCATCCTTCATCCATGGCGCATCCTGCGGATCGAGGGACACATCCCTAACCTCGTGCCCCGATTCCCTCAGCAGCGTGCCGGTCTGCAACACGAACTCGCGCACGCCGCCACCCGACGGGTTCATCGATCGCACAACCTGAACAATTCTCATTCCACGCTTTGCAGCAGCTTGTTGTCAGTGCACATGCCCCTGCTCCCTATGGAAGTACGCCGAATCCGGTTCGAGATCCTTCACGCGCTTTGCCGGCACCCCGCTATACAGGCCGCACGGTTCGGATTCCGCCGTGCGCAGAAGCGAGAGCGCTCCAAGCACACTGCGTTCGGGCAGCGTCGCACCCCCGAGAACAATCACGCCCGTCCCGAGAAAGCAGCGTGCGCCGATCGATATCGGCGCAGCATCCTGGCGGTTGCGCTGAAGGTCGATGGAATGGGTGAGCAACTGCGAGCGGAATCCGGCCACTGTCGTGAACTCGCCGATCTCGATGCTGTCTGTGGCGTCTACAATATGCCGGTTGGTAATGGAAGAATGGCGGCGGAGAATGAGTTCCGGACGCCTGTTTTGCGCATGTTGGAAATAGCCTTTTGCCCCGTCCGGAAAACCAGTGATCCAATTGCCATTGCCGAGATGGGTCTGTTCCTCCATCCGCAAGAGCGACACCCCTTTGCACACCGTGCCGTGGCCGATGCGGGCGCCCGCATCCATTTCAAGTCGGTCCGGTGCGATCCACGACATCCCGATCCGCGCCCCAGGATGAATGCGCCAGCCGCAAAAACGCTCGAGCAGGAGCCGCCGCAGGGACCATGGAAGCGGGATTGTTATCAAACTGATCCACTTCTTCATGATTCCGCCGTTAGTGCGCGCCAGACGTCGAGATACGCTGCCGACATTGCCTGCTGCTGAAAGCGCTTGGCATTGTCCAACCCGTCGCGGATCACACGCCCGCGGAAAACGGGATCTTCCAAAGCGCGCACGGCGCCTTCCATCGCGGTGAGATCGTCCGGGCGCACATAGATGCACGCCTGCCCACCCACCTCCGGAGGCGAAGATCTGTCTGTGCAAATCACAGGACAACCGCACGCCTGGGCCTCCGCGACAGGCCATCCAAAGCCCTCATGCAAAGACGGATACACAAGAGCCATTGCACCGGCGTACAGGGCGCATAACTGCTCATCCGTCAGGCCTGTTAGCATGCGCACGCGTGACTCAACCCCGCACTCCTTTGCAACACGACATTCGGCCGGTCGCAAGGCTTCGCCCGCAAACAGCGCGCTGTAACCCGCGGTGCCCGGTCCCGCCAGGAGGCGAAGGATGGCAGCCCGATTTTTCCGCGGTTGACCTGAGCCCACGTGCAAAAGATAACGACACCGTTCACCGCCCAAATCAAGATCCTCAAGAATTCGAAGCACATCCTCGTCCGATGGCGGACGAAATACCGCCGGCAACGACAACGGCACGACGCTGCTCCGCGCTGCATCCTGCGGCGCGAGCCGTTGCAGATCCTGCCGGGTCGCTTCCGAATCGCAGAACACATGCGCGGCGCGCCGCAAACCGGCGAGTACCTTCTTTTGCAGGAGGCGACCAAGGCCGGTCGCCGGACATCCTGTGTCTTCCCCCAGCGCTCCACGAACCGCAAGCAGATCGTGACAGGTCGCGGTCAGCACCACGCCTGCAAGTTCAAGAAACGGTGCGTAGACCGCGTTACTATGGTCGCAGATATGCACCACCGTTGGGGTATTGTCGCGCGCGCGGACGATACGGCGCACCCGGTGGCGCAGTGTCGCCGCGCCGAGAACGAACTTATCCACATACCCGCGCCATTTCCCCCCCTGCCGCCCCGCGACCACCGGGGGTCGGAGCATCTGAATGCTTTCAGCGCGGCCGCGAAGCTCCGCGGCCAGCAATTCCGAAAAGCGCTCCATGCTTGTCTGGCGGTCAGGAAGGTAGTTGCTGATCAGGATAATCATCCCGGGGCCTGACGCTCCGCAACGCCTCGCTCCTGAGCGGCGGCCAATGCCAGCCCCGCCGTGAATACCGCAAACCCAAGGGCTGTCGGCTGTGAGAACTGACCAATGGCAACCTGCATCCACGATGCGGAGAATAACAGTGCGGGAAGACTGTTCCCGGCGCGGAACGCCTTGATCGCCACCAGCAACACCGCTGCAACGATCGCAAGACGCAAAAGGATAAAACCGGCACCGAACAACACTCCCGACTCCGCGACAACACGGCCCCACTCGTTTTCGCCGAGCAAAAAGTTGCGGTCTCCAGAAACGTACACCGCGCCAACATTCGTCCCCAAACCAAGGCCGCGGCCGAAAACCGGCGAGTCTTCGAGGATTGCCGGATCGACCATGAACCATGAGCGGATGCGCTCCACAGCGTCTTCATTCTCCGCCGAGGCTTCGAACCGCGCCTGATGTACGGTAAGACCTTCTCGAACCACCGGCACAAGGCTCATGGCCCCTCCAATACCTGCCAGAAGAAGCGCCACGCGTACCACGGCAAAATGTGCCCTTGCCCTCAGGAATCCGAAGCACAGGAGACCGACAACAATCTGTCCCACCACAAGAAGAGCACTGCGGCTTCCGCAGACCGCCAAGGAAACCATAAGGAACGGCACCGCCACGAGCGCCAGCCGGCGGTTCGATGTGCGTTCCATAATCCCGTGGCACGCAAATGCCGTGCACAATCCAAGAAACGCCACCGTCCCATTGCTGAAGCTGAAAGTTCCAGATGTGCGCACCCGCTCCATAGCGGTCTTGTATCCTTCCGAACCGCCGACACCGATGTTGATCGGCGCATCTGCCGGTGCCTGAAATTGCCGGACGAGAAGGAAGGTCATCGGGATGCTAATGAGCAAAAGCGCCCGCCCCATTTGCTCAACATGGCCCCGATTCAGAATTCCGGGCATCACGAAGATCAAAGGTAAAAACAGGTAGTTACTGCGCCACCCGTAGATCGCAACGACCGGGATAAACTGTTCCGCAAGTGTGGATGCAAGCAGGGCCAAAAGACCGAACGTTTGACTTGCGAACGCCAACGGATGCGACGGAAAGGCGTGGCTCATGATTGCCAACCCGTAAATCGCGAGCAACACCGGATCGCGCACCAAGAGGAGCGGCGTTGCCAGACCCGGAAACATCCACTTCCTCAGAGCGCCCTCAAAGATGAGCAGAGCAAGGAATATCCATAAAGCCCAGCGTGCCATTGGCACATCCACATAACGTAGGCCGGCCAGATCCTCGCCCAACGGCACGTGCTGCTTCGTGGCTGGCTTGATCGACTCAACTGGTCGCGCCACGGGAACAGGACTCCGAACAGGTCCGCGCGGATGGTGAAGCGGCTCGGGTGCCGCGCCGATGCGCCCAAGTGCACGCACGCCCCTGCCTGCAGTAGCCGCTTCGCGATTCACGTCAGCCATTGTGTCCGCTGCGTTCCCGTTGGCAAGTCAGAGCCGCAGCAATCGCAGATTCTGCGTACCCGGCCCAACTGTAGTCGGCGGCACGCTTCTGGGCGCTCCGACCCATTTCCCGCAAGTTCGACTGGTGCATTGCACACCACTCCAAATGCTCTGCAATACGCTCCGGAGCGCCGACCGGCACGAGCCACCCCGTTATCCCCTGGTCGACAAGATCCTCGCCGCCGGCGTTTCGCGTCACCAGTATCGGCAAGCTCCGACTCATGGCTTCCTGCTGCACCAGCGCGCGCCCTTCCACAACAGATGGTAGGACCAGCAAATCGCACTGGTCCATTAATGCAAGAACCTCATGGTGTGGCCTTGAGGGCTCATGACGGAAGGCCGCATATTCACGCCGGTAGAATTCCATGGAGCCCACAGGCGTTCCCAGAACGACAAGCTCGAAAGCCTTGGAGTTTAGCATCTTGAAAGCGTCAAACACATCCGCAAGACCCTTTCGTTGCGTCATACTTCCGGCAAACAAAACACGTAAGGGGCCAGGCTCTGCGCGTTGCGCCTGCTCGCTCCTGCAGCGCGGCGTTCCAAAGGGAGCAACCTGCACCCGCACAGACGCTCTCACATCTGACGGTAGACTGTCTGCCACAAACCGGCTGGGGCAGACGACAACATCCGCCAGTCGGATCTCCCTGCTTTTCCTTTCGCATTTGGCCTCGGAATCGTCCGTGCCAACAAGTGTGTGCGCCCAGTTCGGTCGTTTGGCAGCTTCAAACTCAAGCAGCCTGCGCCCGAACTCCCAATAGGCGATGGGAAGCTCATAAGAACGCAGCACACCGCACTTGGCAGCTGTGCGGAACGTTTCCAACGCACCATCTTCATAAGCATGCACAACGCCCGGCTTCTTCTCCACCCTGCTCAACCACCGGGCGCCGGCCCGGTCCACGGCCCTGTAAACCGCATCCACGCAGAACACCCCGGTCTCGTGGGCCAAGAACCGCTTCAGACCCAGAACCCCCGACCCGAGACGGCCCGCCTCGCGCAGCGGCGCAGCCTTCAATCGCGCCGGTGGCAGATCATAGGAACGGCGCAGCGCCTGCGGCCATCTGCCCAAGACGCGCCCGGCAACGCCAGAGCGTGCGAAGCCTGCGCCGGTAATGAACCGGTCCAGAAGCTGTTCCTTCTCAAGATGCGCAAGGAGCGCGCGCACAAAGGTGTTCCCGCTGGGATGCACAACGACCCAACTCATGAGGCAGGGATTGAATTCTGATGGGCGGCGGCTGCCTCTTCCAGAATCTTCGCCAATCGCAAGGCAACCGTGCGAGGCTCGTGTCTGCTCAGATGATCCGGGGCTGCGCCCACATACCGCGCCCGGCGTTCCGGATCCTTCAGAAAACGGGAGAGACATGCTGCCAGCGCGGCGGCGTCCCCCGGCGGAACTGTCTCGCCACACGGCCCGACGGCGTCGCGCAGCCCCCCTGTGTCAGAAGCCACGATTGCACATCCGCACGCGGCGCCTTCCAAGGCCACGATGCCAAACGGTTCCGGGGCGACAGATGGAACCGCAAGTACCTTGTGCGCATTTAACATCCTCGCGAGCGGTTCTCCCGTCACGCTCCCAACACAGTGCACGCGCGCTGCAAGTCCACGCGCCGCAATGGCGCGCTCGACCGATTGACGCTCCGGGCCGTCCCCAATGATGGACGCCGTACCTTTCCAGCCGTCCTTTGCCATATCACCGAGTGCACAAACCAGAATCTCCGCTCCCTTGTCGCTTACGAGGCGTCCCAGAAACGCCACGTCGTCAGCACGGGGGATTCCTGCCATCAACCGGAACGCACCCCGGTCGAAAACGTTCGGCAGGATCTCGCCTTCCAATCCCACATGCGCGCGCAGGGCATCGCTCGCGTAGACACGTTTCGCCACGACGCGCAGCAAACGCCGCTTCCACGCCGCCCCGCGGGGATTTACATCGTCGCCAAGCCACATGTGAACAGCCACCACCCACGGCCGACGGATTGCTGCCAGCGGCCATGCCATGCGAAGCGCGATGTTGTTATGGAAACACACATCGCACCACCGCACATGCCGCCACAACGCGGCGGGGGACGGCTGCCGAACAATGCCGAAGGGAAATTCTTCCGCCGTTGCGCCGCCTGTCTGTGTGACAACCCGGACGTCATGACCCAGAGAGACCAACTCCCGGGCCAGAATCCGGCTCGATGTCTCGATTCCGCCTATATCCGGGGGAAACCGGTGCGATACCAATAGGATTTTCACTACACACCCTCCCGCCCTTCGGCCTCATGCCAGCCCCCGTGGCGGTGGACCATACTTTCCTCGGAGAAAATCGCGCACCGCAGCAATACGCGCCCCGGCAGATGACAATCCTTCCGCCCGACCGGAGGCCACCATCCGCGCGGTGTTCGCAAGCACAAGAGTCACCCGCACGATCGCCTTGCCGACCCCGCCGTATTGCTGCGCCAATAACAGCGAACCGCGCGTCGAGAGATACCCCTTAATTTCGTCTGGCGTCCAGGAATGCGGATTCACAACAACCGCACCGCGCACCTGGCCAACCCGCCATTCCCGGCGCCGCGCACGGAGCGCAATCTCGGTTTCGTCCCCATGCGCGAAATACCGCTCGTCGAACAACCCAACATCCTCCAAACACACACGCCGAAACGCCATTAGCGTGCCATGCACAAAATCCATCTCTTCGACACTCCCAAATGGACCGGGCATCCCCGTCTCCAACCATTGCCCGCGCACGGGCTGGAAACGCGCCACCGCACCGTCGGGATATTGTGGACAACAAACTCCCAGCCGTTCATCAGCTTCCATCGCAGTCAGTATGGTCGGCAGGCATCCTCCCTCCGGCATCGCATCATGCGCGGCCACAAAACACACCGGCTCATCCCCGCGCTTAAGCCATTCTGCCAGGCTAGGATTGAAGCCGCCGCCCCACCCCAGGTTCTCCGGCATCTCATGCAAACGCACGCCTTCAGGCAGCACAGCCCGCAAAGCCGCCACGTTTTCGGGAAGGGACGCATTATCGACAACCTCGACGCGCAATCCTGCAAGATTTCCTGCAAGCAACTCGACTGTCCGGGCACATTCCGCGGGACGGTTCCAATGCAGCACAAAAGCGCGGGCGGTCACGGTTTCACACCGATGCAGATCACTTCTTCCCCCAGCCCCGGTGCCATGGCAAACGCCCGCAGCGCGGCCAGAGGCAGTTTGCGGCGTGAGGTCGCATTGTGCTGTCGCTCCAACGCTCCACTGGCAGGGAGAATCCACCGTGCCAACCGGGCATCTGTCCGTGTCCGAACCCGGAGCCCCACCATACCGAGGAGGCGGCGGTAGCCCATCTCCGAGGGAAGAACAAGATGCCGGGGCACATCGAGTGCCGTCCAGAATCTTCCATAGCGCTGCGCGCCGAGCCCCCGTGGATTCGGCGATACCGACACCAATCTTCCGCCGGGTGCCAGCGAGTTAGCCAACTTTAGTGCCGCGTCGCCCGCATCCAACAGATGCTCAAACGCATGATGCAGCACGACGGCGTGGTAATGTTCTTCCGGTAAGTCCAATTGCTCCAATGTTCCTTCCAGTGTCTCGACCCCCGCCCGCCGTAACACGGCGCACGCACCGGCATCGGGCTCCAAGCCGGTCACCGTCCATCCTCTGAGGCGCATCCGCATAAGAAAATCTCCGTTGCCCGGGCCGACTTCCAATAATCTTCCACCCCTTCTAAATGGCAGAAACCCCACCTCGAAGCCCGCGCGCGATCCGGTCAGCCATCCGGCAATCCATCCGACAAACCCCCACACTGCTCCCAGCTCTGCGGCCGGATAGCGGTAGTGCGTTTTGAGTATCGCAATCTTCAGCTTCGTTTTCCAACCTCCGTCATGCGCGGCCGGCGCATTGACCGGGTCTCTTATGAAACCGTAGCTTGCAGGATACAAGGAATTCAACCGCTCCAACGGTGGGGCGATGTCCATCCATGACGATCCGCACACCACACACAAATTGACGGTCCAGGAACCCGCCAGCCCATAGAGATAATCCCGGCATCCTTCAAGACGCCGACCAACGTCTCCTCCGCAGCACGGGCATAATTGCCGCTTTGTCCACTGGGCAGTTATAACAGATTGCATTCGCTATTCATGAGCCTGCACCGTGGCCTCTGCCATGGTAAGATCCGATAACAACTGCTCCGCCGCACGCTCCGCTCCGTTCGCAACCGTCAAAGATCGTTTCCGGAAAAGCATTGTCTCGATATCGCGGCCCCAGATCAAAAGCGGATTTCCCTGGGCAACCTTCTCTGCGGCATCCGTCCCGAACACCGGTGCCCGCGGCGCGATGACAGGCAGACCGTATTCGAACATCGCCGCAGCCGCCGCACTTTTCTCAATGAGATCCGGCGGCGAAGTCGAGACCCCGTAGCTTGCCGTCCGCAGCAGACGCCCCGCTTCGTTCTCGCTCACCACCCCCCGCGCAACGCAATTCAGGACTCCGCGCACTCCTTCAACAGCTCGTGCCAATTCCTCCTGTCCAAAACCCAGATGACCGGCTGCCACAACCACTCCGCGTCGGCCCGCTGCCGCCAGCGTTCGCCCCAGCGCTTCCAGAGATGCTGCACAGTCGAATCCTGGATAGGCGCGACCGAACAACAGAATGCGGATACGATCCTCCGCATCGTTGGCACACCATAACGCCTGCAGATTGCACGGCTCCATTTCCCCGGGCGCCGCCATTCGCACAGGAATATTGGAGAACAAGGGCAGACGTTGCGCGGCAATTCCGCATCCGGCCAGGATCTCGGCGTACACACCCGCGTGTGTGTGCACAACCAACGGCTTCAATCTTCGGACTAACCTTAACGCAACGGTTCGCTGCAGCCAACCGAGCAATCGCTGTTTCAGGTTACCCCCGGCCGCCCCAATCCAAACTTCATGAAACATGATGTGCGCCACGCCCCCAAAAAAGAGTCTCTTCAGGATCGCCTTAAGACTGAGCGGCAAACCACGCGCATCGTATGCGTAGGGTACATACTGCAAACTTACCCTGGCAGTGTCCATTCCATGTCTTCGCAAGAAGGCACCAACAAACCGTGCGCGCGACGCACCCTGAACACTTTGCCCAAGGCGCAGGATTGGCGTTCCGGCCCGCTCGCCCTCCTCTATCATCAATGCATCTTCTTCCCTCAGAGATATCGCCGCTGCCCTGCACCCAATCCGCTCCAGCGATCCCGCCAGTCGGATGGCATAGTCTCCCACGCCGCTCGCGCCGGGTTCCAACACCGGCAGGACAAAGACAAGGGACTGCATCTTACTTCGATTCTCTGCGAAATGCTTCCAACCATTCGCGGTAAACGGCATTCAGACGCTGCACGCTGAGCTCCCACCGTAACAGTTGCGTTCGCTGAACGGCGGCCCGCCCCATGCGCTCGCGAAGCTCGCCATCCTCCAGCAGTCTCAGGATCGCTGCAGCCATGCCACGCGTATCCCCCCCCGCGCAGACCACCGCCTCCTCGATATTCAATTCCCCTCCAAGGCCGGCTGTTGTGGTTACGCATGCGCAGCCGCATGCCATTGCTTCCGCCAAAGCAAGTCCGAATCCTTCGTACCGACTCGGAAAAAATCCCACCGCCGCACGCCCCATCCACTTTGACATTGTTTCTGCATCAAGCTCCGGGACCACATCCACACGAGCCCGAATCTCGCTGGAAAAATCCCTCCGAACCTTCGAGGCCATCTTTTCCCCACCCCCACACCCAAGGATCGCGAGGCGCGTGGTCGCGTTGCGCATCAGGACGTCCGAGCAGACCCGCACCACAACATCCACCCCCTTGCGATGAGTCCAACTGCCGGCAAAGACAATCAGCGGTGCTCTGCTTGGCTTCCACGCCACCTTCACAAAGGCGGACCGCAAGCCCAGCGGCACGACCCCAATCCGCCCGGAGCGTGGCCAGCCCCGCTGCCTTGCATACTCAGCATCTGATTGTGTGGCGCAGACATATCCATCCGGCTCCTTGAACGCCTGCAGGCGCAGCCGCGATGCCACGTGCCAGTACATCTTGCTCAGTGGGTTCTGCGTTCCGGCTGTTTCACCAAGCGCTTCTGCCATCGCAAACTCATTGCCATCGCTGTGATGCACAATCATAGCCCGTCGCGACCGGGGGCGCCGTTTGACAAGCGCAATTGCAAGTCCAAACTCAGCCCCATAACATTCCACGAGATCCGCCGATGTGCGCCACATTACCGGGGTTGCACCCAACGCCAGGCGCACTTCTCTCAGCCGCGCGCCGGCGCCTCGCAACTGCAGACGGTGTGTGTCCAACACACGCACTTCATGACCGCACCCACGCAATCCCTCCGCCCACGCAAGCCGCGTCTGCCCCGATCCACTGTTCGCATCCAGCACACAATTGCTTAACGCGAGTATCCGCATCGTTCAGGCAACCAGATTCTTCCTTTTGCCGGCGGTTTCTTGGTAAATCCGGCCCAATGCGGTCATAACCCGGTCCGGATGCGCCAGCTCAATGGCTCGACTTCTCCCAGCCTGGCCTGCGCGTTGCATCCACGCCCCGCCTTCACACATCGAAGCCAACGCTTCACGCAAGGCCGCTGGATCTCCCGGCGGAATCAACCGCCCGCTCACGGCGTCTTCAATCAACTGTTCCAAGGCCAGGATTCGGGTAGTCACCACAGGCAAGCCTGCTGCCATTGCCTCCAGAACGGCTATCCCAAAAGCTTCCTCACGACTTGGCATTGCGAAAATGTCTGCCGTTTCGAACGCTCGCCGAAATGCATCGTCTTGTAATGTTACATCACGCAGAATGGTAGTTCGCGGCCTCCCCTGTAACGCAGCGGGAGCATCACCGCTGATCACAGTAAGCCGATGAAGTTTTCCCATCGTGTCGCATGCAGCCACGAGATCCTCCCCACCCTTCCTGCGCCAATCGTTTCCAACAAACAAAATGCGGATCTCAGCGCCTTTCTTTTTCAAAGTGCGTTTCCGATTTCCCGCATCAAAAAACCAGCGATTCACCGGAGGAGGAACCACGCACACCTCACCCGCTCCGCAGAACTTTTGTGCAGCACGCGCGGCAACTTGACTCCACGCGATTAACTTGTCCGCAGCCTGCAATGTCGCAGCTTCCCGCTGTGCATAGCCACGAAACCCCAATGTCGAGGATTCACTGCGGTAGGAGCACAGCAATGGCGCAACCATGTCGAAGGACATCACAATGCCCGGACGTTTGCGTATGCGCGGGATCGCGAACGCAAGCGCTTGCGTGTGAAGATGCCACACATCGAAACCGCTTTCCCCGTTGGCCTGCAGTAACCTGCTCGCCACAACTGCGGAAAGCGTCTCCTCAACCAGCCAGCGACCCAACCACTGCGTGCGCGTCCCTGCCATTGCCCCGATCTTAACCGCCAGCGCAAGGGCCTTGCGACGCAGCGGCTGGCTCGTAAGCAAGCTGTCGGTGGTGACGCATTCCAAATGGACGCCTGCAGGCAAACGCCCTGCATTCTCCGCCAGTTCCCTCAGGTAAGTCCCATGGCCGAACGTCCCGCAATTGACATGAAGAACCTTTAGCAAGGCGACCGCCTCATAGCATTACGATGCTTTCGTCATCGTGTGAAGAGCCATGCGTCAATGCTCTCACGCTGCGCCCGATAACCACGACCAGCCATCTTCTTCAGGATCTCAGCCTCACCGGCGCGGTCGGACTCATGAATCTCCATTGAAACCGCTGCAACATCCTTCCAAAAGCAGTCCTCAGAATCCAGAACGATCGGAATCTCGGAACCCTCAATGTCGATCTTCCAGAACTCTGCTTTTCGACCAAATTCGCGGGAGACATTTGCGAACGCATCGCAGCCTATTTCGACTCCCGTCGTCCCATTATTAATGACAGTCGACCCAGCCGGGTTCTCCTCACAGCACATCCAACGTGCAGTTCCGCCTTCCAGAGTAACCGCGCGTTGACGAACTTCGATTCTCGATGCCAATATCGGATTTGCGACGAGGTTGCGTCTGAACCACTCAGCATGGAGAGGCCCCGGTTCATATGCCACAACGCAAATTCCCGCATTTCTCTTGACTGCTGCGAGTGTAAAGCACCCGATGTTCGCTCCCAGATCTATCACCACCGCCCCACCCCGCAGTCTTTCTAGACGCGAGAATGCGTAACGATACCCGTCGAGCAGAAATACCTCTTTCAACACGTACCAAAAGGCGCCAGTTCGCGGTGCCAAAAGGCGAAGCCCGTTTCGGAACTGGAGATCGTACTCGTGGCGGTCCGCATGGGGGAGGGCATCGCCCCAGTTCCTAACACGGAGCATTAATGCCGCCAGCAACTGCCATTTGGATAACCTCACCGACACACTCCTCCCCGTATTCTACTCACTTCAGATGTTCCTTCATCGCAAGCAATTTATTTCTCCGGAGCAGAAACCCGGCGAACACCGGCGGGCCAAACACCGAATGCATCAACGCCCGGGACGCAGATAACACATGCCCGCGTGCCAGCGCAGAGAGCAACAACCGTAAAGAAAGTCCCAGATCCCGCCCAGTCTCCCGCGCGATGGCGCCCGCTCCGGACGGCGGACGATGTTTCGCAATCAACAAGGCGTAAGCGCGCTTTCGCTCGATAACATCCCTTATAGAAACGGCCCCCCAGCCAAGTCGCCTCACGGGGTGGCGCACGACGGCTTCACGCGCAAACACAACCGTCCCTTCCCGCCCAAGACGCCAGTACAAATCGGTGTCCTCCTGCGCAGCAATGCGAAAGCGCTCGTCGAATCCCCCAAGGCGCTCGAACGTTTTCCGGCACACGGCAATGTTGGCTGACCAAAAGCACCCCCCCTCCATATTGATAGGGCAATCCTGACCATCTCCCTCTGGCGGTTCCTCCGGCAAAATGCAGCCTTCCATAGCCACAGCCATCCCATCGTTCTGTAGTGCGTCCGCGTAGTTGGCTAGCAACGCGCCATCGGGCAACACGTCGTCATCCAAAAAAACCAGCCATCTTCCTGACGCCTCCCGCGCGCCGCGGTTGCGGTTTGCAGCCGGACCGTGCCGCGGGCCTTCCACCACTTCCACCCATGGGAAACGTTCGGCAATAACCCCGTGCACGCCGGGCGATGGCGTGTCGTCAGAGACGATGACCTCATACCCAAGACCGCGCTGCGAATCATCTGACACCCAAAGATGCCTGTGCACGAGCCGCGCGCCGGATTGACACCCCTCGGCAAGACGCTCAAGGCATTGCGCCAACCGCTCCGGCCTGCCACACGTTGGGATCACCACACTGAACTGCGGATGTTTATCCCCGCCTGAGCCCATAAAGGACGTCGCATGAACCGTACGTGGCAAGGCGCTCATATCGAGGCTCCAACAGAGCACGCACCGTGCCGGGATCGTTGCACTCCACCAAAATCCAACGCACTCCCCAACGCTCCAGATCGATCCCGGCCAACGCTTCCCCCTCCAATCCTTCGACGTCCAGGCTGAGAAAATCGAGGCTCTCAAAGCCTTCCTGCTCGAGAATCGCATCGAGCGTCATCGCGCGAACCCGCACACGTTCAGGGTGTTCAATACGGAATACATCCCTCGCAATGCCCAGATTGGCAGAGGCTATCGGTGACCCTTCTACAAAGCTTACCAACCCCGCAGAGGCGAACTGCAGCTCCTCGCGCTTGTCCGTCCGTGAGATCAGGGCTGCCTCCACGACCGGCGCGTTCGGGCGGTTGCGCCGGCACGCAGCCGCAAGCTGCGGAGCGGGTTCCACCAACACGCCCTTCCATCCGCGGATCCGTTCCAAACTGTAGGTATTGCTGCCGGTCCAACCGTCGTGCGCTCCGGCCTCAAGAAATGTGCCGCGTTGAGGAAGACGCTCCGCCAGCAACGGCCATGCGCCCGTCACGCTCCAGCGGAACACGCCGAGGCGTTCTGCAAAAGCCCGCCTCCACCGCATCAGCCGCGCTTTCAGATTTCCTCCCCTCACCTGCGCACGATTTCGGGAACCACCATCATGCTTCTTCCATGGTGCGGACACGCTCAAGAAACTTGATGCACCACAAGCGAAACCTGGCCACACAATAACGCGCGTTCCGGGCAATCTCCTTCAATCGCTCAGGCTCAAGCTCCAAATCGTAAGCATGACGGCAAAGATGACGAAACCCTTTGAGCTCCCGAACACTCCGTCCCGCCTCCCCGGCCAGAAAAGCCGGACGGATTCCCCGAATCTCAAGTTCCATCCGTTCGATCAGTCGGCCGTGATAACTCCCCGACTTATCGAAGTTGTTCTCGAACGTTTCGCACAGCCGTTCGAAGGCTTTCTCAAGCACGTTGTACACCTGGCATATTTCGAACCCTGCGGCCGCCCACCCGGCAACACTTCCCTCCTTCAGCCGGTCCTCCATGCGTGCTGCCGAAGCTTCCATGACCTGCACATCTTTCAGCCAGGCATCTTCAAGGATCTGAAGCTTTACAGGATCCATCGCTCTCCGGTTCTTTGGATTTCTTCCCTCAAACGCGTGCGCTCAAGCAGGCAGACGTCGACCTCGACCCCGGTTCGCTCGGTCAACACACTTTGCAAGTACTCGAGAGTCAATCCAGCCGGAAGCGTCTCGAACGCCACGTCGGCATCTGAACAGTGCCTGAAACGGCCCGGCTTCGCCAGGGACCCATAGATCCACACGACACCGCCCGGACAAAGGTCCTCAAGCGCGCCGCGCAACAGCGTCCGAACATCGTCTTCAAAGCGCCGCCGCTGTTCTTCCCGCCACTCAAGAGCTTTTTTCCATGTGATCATGCGCAACTATCATCCCAGCATCGCCGCCACACGCTCGCACAGTAAGCCCGCTGCGAAACGGATATCTTCACATCCTCCCGCGTCGGAGTGTTTGCCTTGGCCTTCACCGACGAGCGGCAGGTACCGCAATCCGAGCCGCCCCGCGAACGCAGGTGTAAACAACGGAATATAGGCGGGCGAAAAAAGCTCCACAGCCAGCGTTCCTTGCTGGCAATGAACGAAGTTCGCAAGATTGCCGCCCGTCGGCATGACGATAGCCTCCGCCCTGGCAAACAACCGCGCCTGATCGGCCAACGTCAAATCCTCAAGGATTACCTTCACGAACCCTAATCTCGCCAGCGCCTTCGCGCATTCTTCTGTTGGCACAAGGCGGCGCGTGGCCGCACGCTCCCGCGATATCAGCACGCGCCGCGGCGAACCAGGTTGCGCCTCAACTCGAAACAACCGACGCACGAACTCCAGTCCTTCCGGTGTATAATCCCAACGTTCCGGATCGCGCCCAGGCTCCGACCATGAAGGCGCAAGTAATCGCTCGGCGCTCAAATGAAGGTCTTGTGTCGCAGGAATCCATTTTGACTCATTTACCCCGAGCGCTCGGAGCCCTTCCCGATGCCATGGTCTCGAGCTTTCCGGCACAACGACAAAATCCCAGCTCGCAGGAGGGTAACCCGCTTCGGCCAGCATTCCCGCCCTCGGCACACAATCCAGCAGCCAATGATGAAAATTGTCCGCCTGCGGCGCGGTCAACACTGCCACGTTTCCTGCGCGCGTTATGGCAGTCGGATGATGAACCCTTTCCCAAACGGGATGCCCGCGTCTCATCCCAGCTGTCACACCCGGAGCAGGTGACAGATCCAGCCGCAACACATCCCCGGCTTCTACAACGGCACCCCAACCACGCCCAAAAAAGCGCCCATCCTTAAGAGCCGAGACAGACCGCGACTTGATCCGCCCGCAACGAAACGACACCAGCCGCTTCTCGAACACCGCATCTCCGCCCAGAACAGTCCGCTCCAACCCCTCCCTCTCGGGCGTCAGCGCTATTTCATTCTCAGACTCTCCGCGGTCGGCAGCCTGCCGGACCGGTCCACAACACAGGGAACTCCCGGGGGCACAGCGCAGAATGCCCGCAAGCGCCCGTCGCCCGCCGCGCAACGCCCAGTTCATCTCCGCACCCAAAATCGGTAGTGAGGCGCAAGCAACGAAATCGCCGCACACGCCGGATCGCCTGCCGCAAGATCTGCACGCACCATCGCACGCACGCTGTATACTACGTCCGCAACATACCCGCGCACAGACGGCCGCACGCCCGGGCGGGCATGCCATCGCCAGTACCGTTCCATCACCTGCGCTAATGTATTCTCGCAGATACATTCCGCTTCCAAGTCCGGATCGAAAACAATCTGCCAGCCTGCCGCGCGCAACCGTCGCCCCAGCTCCGCGTCTTCAGCATACCGCAACTCCTTATTGAAATTTCCAACGTCCATGACTGCTTCGCGGCGCACCATTGCCCCATAAGTCGAAAACGAGTCGACCAGCGCAGCCTCAACCGGCCTGTTGGCAGTCCGAAACAAATGCCGACCACGCCAGCGGCGCACTGGCCCACCTCCTGCAGTTTGCGTCATCACCCCGTAAACCGCTGCCACAGCGTCACTGTCTTCAAACCAACGTCGTGCTTTCCGCGCGAAATCTGCCGGTAACACAGCACACGCATCGCAGCTGATTACAAAGTGTCCCCTCGCTTCCCGCATGGCCGCCGCACGCGCCGCGCCGCGGCCCAAGTTTGTGCCCATCCTCACCGTACGCACGCCGAGAGATTCCACCCGCTGCGCCCCGTCATCCGTCGATCCGTCGTCAATCGCAAAGATATCGCCGAGCGCGGGTTCCTGCTTTAGTAAGGATGCAATCGCACGCCTAACAGTCACCGCATTATTAAAAAAGGGAACGTAGCCGACTATTTTCATCGTTGGCAAGCCCGCGGCTGCATGACCAACCAACTCATCCCCTTCGGACGAAACTCGTTCATCCATCGGATGGTCCACATATCCCAATAAAGAGAACGCAATCGTTGCGGCAAATGATTGCGACCTCGTTGCACTGCGCAGATCTCATCCAGCGAGTGCGTAGACTCGAACAGATTTCGCAGTCGTGCGGCGTCGCCAACCCAGCGATGCACCTCAACGATCACAGTCCATCCTGCCAATCGTCTCGCGATCTCCTCTGTCAGCAGCGAGAACTCTGCACCTTCCACATCCATGATAAGCAGACCCTGATCGCCGCACTCCCCCACCGCCGCAGCCAGTGCCTGGCGATCGCACAGTCCGCGAATATCCGTCCTGCTCAACACTCCGTTTGTCGACGCCAGACGCTTATGAAGTTCACGCGCTCTCAAATCGCCTTCAAAGGATATTACCCGGGCTTCGACCAGCCGCATCGCCAAGCCGACAGCGTAGTATCCCTCAGCAGCTCCCACATCCACGACACACGCACAGCACCTGCCAAGAATTTCCTCAAGGACGCCAGCGATCTCCAGCTCATAGGTGCCTAACAACTTCGCGAAACCAGCGCTGCAATGCGCGCGGGCGTCGTACTGCATCCCCTCAAAAGGCCCACTAAGAACCCTTCCGCCCGACAGCGCCCAAAAGCGTTGGATCGCATGCCGAGACGGATTCAACCGTAATGCATTCAGGACATTTGAGACGATGAACATCGTTTTTAGCCACCCGCGATCCAGGTCTTCGTAAAAGGATGCCGCCTCAATACGAGCACACCACCGGCGCACAATGTAAACACGCAGATGCAAACTGCCAGCATTCCATCGAGGCTGTATGAGCACGTCATGCCGAACACTCTGCGCCCCATAAACTCAAACCCCTCCAATACAGCATGGTGCGACAAATAGATGCCAAACGACAGCGGTAGCGCGCGCCGCAGCCACCGGGGAAATGGCACATCCGCAAGGCACAACACTCCGCCCAGCAGCAACGCGGCCAGCACGCCCCCCTCCCAAAGCCAGTGCCACGGAGCAATGCCGCCAGCCACCAGACCGCCCCAAATCAGCCACAGTGCAATCAACACCACGCCGTAACCCGCAGAGCCCGCGCGATACCTTGCCTTCGCCTGCAGCGTCGCAAACCCAATCGCCATCGGCGTGTAAACCGCCAGCATACGAGCCCAGCTCTCAAGCGTCGCCCAGGGCCATCCCTGAAGAAGGGGCGGCAGAATGCCAGCTGCCACGATCATTCCAAGCCCGCAGAGCACTCCAATCACCGGTCGTCCCGGGAATCCTCGAATCGCGGACCGCCCGCTGGTTACCATTAAAAGTCCGAGCATAAGCAACGGCAGGAAGTACAGATGAACAGCTGCACCGCCCAGCAACGCAACGTCCACCGCTGTTCGCCAATTCCCCGCCACTCCCTGCGCCCCGGAGGTCCAGCCGTTCACAATTCGAAGTGCAAGATAAATAAGTGACCACGCGATATACGGCTTCCAAAGCCGGGGCCAGCGCCGCAAAAACACATCCGGGCTGCCGCGACGGACATCTCCCACCGCATAGAATAATGATGTAAGTAAAAAGAACGGCACCGCAAAACTCAATGCAAACGCTCCCACAACCTCTGCAGCCCCTGTGCGCGGAGCGCAGTGAATTACCACAACCGCAAGTGCGGCAACCAGCCGCGCGGCGTCCACCCAGTCATTTCGATCGTCGGCTGCCGCTGTCCGCGTCATTGACCTGGACCTTTCACCAGCCACCAGAGCCGGTGACGCCATTTGCGACAAAACGCAAGCCAGCGGTGGTACCAACGTCCGAACGGGACCGAGCCGAAGAACCGCTCCTCGTAGTACACCCACAAATCGCCACGCGCCATCGTCTCAAAACCCGGATGCCGCATCCCGCACCAATGAATCACGATCGGCAACCCTCTGCCTTCCCGCTGTCCGGCAACGGTTACTTCATCCAATTCTCGATTGCTACCCACCTCCATAAAACCCTGCCGATCCAGGCGCCAACGTCCTTCCACGGCTCCTTTTATCAGAACATAGTTCAACAGCCCCTGTTCGCCGCACTTGAACACCTCTGGATGCTTCAAGGTCGGCAAGCCCCAGTAATCGACATGGAACGCAAGCTCGTCGCGCGAAATCAGCCCTGACGTGCCGACCCACTGCCCGGTATTGAATGTGTACCCGGGATATTCGAATCCGGGATCCAGGGCACCCAAACGTGTCAGGTCGAAATACAAGCTATCCACATGTTCCCGCGGCGGGTTATCCTCGCGTTGTACCACAAATTCGGCATCCGATGCCTCAAGCCGTTCCAACACGGGACCTGCCATCAAAACATCCGCATCCAGCACCAGAAAACGCTCACCAGGGGCACGGAACAGTGGCTCAAGCTTCCCGAAACCCCATCCGTACAATCCACCGTGGTCAAGTACGTCACATTGCAAGGCGAACTCAATATCGCGGGTCCAGTATTTTCCATATCGCAGATCTTTGATGAGAGTTATCCGGATTGTCGGATACCAGCGCCGGATGCTCGCCACACAGGCGCGGGCGAATCGTATGTCATGACGATATCCCGACACATAAATCCGGTCGATTCTTTGGCCCACGGACTACTCCTGCCGCTTTCGGACTGCCTGCGCCGCCGCCTCGCGCCAGCGTTCGACAAGCATGCGCCGGTCGAACTCGGTCACCGCCCAGCGCCGATTCTCTGCTGACCATTCTGCAAGGTCGCTCTCCGCCGTCCGTTCCATGGCGCGCGCAAGACGCCGCCGTGAGGGTAGACGCAGATGCGCGTGGCGCACCCACGCAGTCGGAAAGGCGCGCCGCTTAAATGGCAGAGGTCTGACAAGCAATCCAGGCTGCCGGACATATTCGTTCATGGGCGGGTAATCCAGCGTGATGGTCGGAATACCGCAGGCGACGGGTTCCAACACCATGAATCCGAGGCCTTCCATCTTCGACGGTTGCACAGCCACGTCGCCCTCCGCATACAGGTCCGCCACATTATCAAGATTCCCAACGCGCACTTCGATCCGCCCGTCCAAAGGCGGCAACTCAGCCTCCCGTTGCATGCGCACGATCAATCGAATGTCCTTCCTACGGATGCATCTGAATGCTTCGATCGTGTCACGCGTGCCTTTGCGGTCCTGAGTATCCACAAGGCCGGCATTATGAATGAACACGCGCGCCGGACCGTTCACGGTTCGCATGGGAAGTTTTCGGAGATCCAAACACCATGGTAACTGCACGACATTATTGAATCCAAATCGCTGCAGCACCCGCAGACACATGGCGTTTGGACACACAAACACATCCACCAGATCCCAAAGCGGTCGGACAATCCGGTCGCACCGGAACCATTCCCACATCGGCACGCATACCACAGCGACCCCCCGGACACGGCACTGACGAAAAAATTCTTCATTCCAGGCCAGACGTTCAAACACGAAAACGCCGTGCAAGCCCACGGCCGCATTTAACGCGGCGGAAACGCCTTCCCGACTGAGTTGTGCTGCCACCGGGATCTCGTGCGCGTCCGCCGGCGGCGCACTTGTCATGTGTGTGGAGTCTGCGATGAAGCGCCAGCCCAATCCAAGCACACCTGCAAGATCCTCTGCCATCCGGCCCAAGCCCGTTTGATCCTTCGGCGCGATGACGCCCCACCGCTCGAAATCGATCTCCGCGACGCTCATCCGCTGCGTTCCGGGCCTACGAGACGCCGCAGCTTCTCACCCAGATTTCCTAATCGCATTCTCCACATGGCAATCGCCATCTCCCGGCGCAAACGACGTTGTTCAACCCGATCCTGCGCCAGAGCATGCCGGCACGCATCGCGCAGACGCACCACGGTTTGATCGGTGAAGCCATTTCTTGTGCAGATCAGATTACCAACCTCGGAGCGTAATGCGAATAATTGTGCGGGGTCAGCTTGCGCAAACCCCTCTATAACCCGGACTTCACGCGCGTTCCGTTCGCAGAGTACTGCGCTTTTGTAGCCGAGCTGTTGTATGACGCGTAGCGAGCGCAACGTCTGGGAGAAGAACGGTTCCCGCCAGGCGCCTGTCTGCTCACACCGTCTACCTCCGCCGCCATACTCGAAGCAGAGCACCCTCGGCAGCTGCCAGGCGCTCACCATCTGCAGCGTGTTCACGATGCGCCATTCCGCCCCTTCGACGTCGAGTTTGAGCAATACAACCGTCCCGATGCCAAGTCGTGACAGCAAACCCGGCAATGTCTCGGTCGGCACGACACGCGTGCGGGTGCCCGCAGCCCACCAACCGTCCTCGATGGAACTGACATCCGGAAACTCCAGGCCGTTGTCCAGCCGACCGATTCTCAGCTCCGCTGTCCCGGCGCGGTCGCTGAGCGCGCTCTCAACAAGTTCGACTCCATGGACTGCACACTGCTCGCGAAGGACCGGAAACGCGAGCGGCTCCACGGCAACGCATCGATAACCCATGGGCGCCGCCCAAAGAAAACTGAAATCCGCGGTCCCCAAACCCACTTCCACTACGGCTCCGTCCTGCGGCTCGACATCCTCAAGCAATGCCCGTAACACGGCGTCCGTAGCGACCTCAAATCTCATGCCCGGACGCACTGAACTCTCACTGGAACACGGCAGCCGCCATATCCCCTGTGCGAATAATTATCCGATACCGAAGGAGCGACCTCCCACTCCGCAAGTCCAGGGATCCAATCCAGCATTCCGGCTGCACCCCACAAACTTGCGCCCACTGTGTAAGCACCGGGGTGCAGCGGATTGAACTCGCAGACAATCTTCAGAAGCCACCTTCCAGGCCCGACATCGATCAGGTCTGAACCTACATCGGAATCCACCGTCAACACGCGGCTGCCTTCCATCGAGTCAAAGCCGAAACTCGCGACCAAACCGCGAAGCGCAATGTCGCAACGCACCATGGCTCGAATCTCGAAGGGTTCTCCGCTCCTCATCGGCGGGTTGCCTGTTTCAACCCGCTCAATGCGGGCGATACTCCCCATCCCTGTACTGCGCGCTCGCTGGCCGGCATCAACGACGTACGACACGTCCTGTCTGCGTCGCATGTACTTCTGAATCGCTTCCTCAACTGACCCATGGTACGACACGGCGCCAGATTCCAGTAGCAAAGCGGTGCCGCACAACGCGCGGATGGCCCCCATATTGTGACTGACAAAAAGAATCGTCCGGCCTTCGCCATCGGCCACGGAGCGCATCTTTGCCGCACATTTATCGCGGAAATCCTTGTCCCCAACGGCCAGCACTTCATCCACAATCAGGATCTCCGCCTCAAGATGCGCGGCCACCGCGAACCCCAGCCGCACATACATGCCGCTGGAATACCTTTTCACCGGAGTGTCGACGAAACGTTCCAGCCCGGCGAACGCCACGATTTCATCGAAGCGAGAACGGATCTCGCCGACTTTCATCCCCATGATTGCTCCACTTAGGAAGATATTCTCCCGTCCGGTCAACTCCGGATGAAACCCCGTGCCCACCTCTAACAACGAGGCCACCCGCCCGCGCAGGAAGGCTTCACCTGAAGTGGGCTCCGTCACGCGCGACAAGAGCTTCAACAAGGTACTTTTCCCAGCGCCGTTGCGCCCGATAACTCCCAGTACTTCCCCAGGAGCAAGTGTGAAGCTCACATCACGTAAAGCCCAGAACTCGCGCCCGCTTTCATGGGCCACGTAGCCCCGTCGCCGTCGCCACCATCCGCTCACAGCCTCGCGCAACGAACCCGCACCGATTTCTCCAAGACGATACCGCTTGGACAACGCGCAGACATCGATCATCGGGACCATGAACTCAAAATCCCACAACCGGCCCGGCGGCTTCGGGTGCCACGGCCAGCAGATCGCACTGCCCAAATGTCTCGCGCCGGTAGAGTGTTCTGTCGAATACAGCAACCTTGCGTGGTTGCGCGCCCGCAAGGGTCATCATATCGAATCGCAGTCTGTCTTCTCCAATTCCATAGGTCGACGCGATCCAACTCCCGTCCGTATGCGGCCAGCACAACCGGTAGCCATTCGCCTCCAGAATGTCGAAGGCCTCATCCGCCTCACGTTGTCTCGCCCGCAATGCGTCCGGGTTGATCTCGAAATATAGAAATCGCACACACCCCTTAGACAACAGTCGGATCATGCCCTGCATGGCATCGGGTTCGGATCCTTCAATATCCATTTTCATCAGGCCGATTCGGTCCACACCAAGCGATGAATAGATGTCATCCAAAGTCCGTGCAGGGATCTGGATGCCTTCTCCAACGCCGGAGTTCGTTTCCGGCCGCGCTACCATTCCTGTGCCACTCGCAGCAATCGATGTATGTAACACCGCCTGTTCCCGGCTGTCTTCAACCGCGGCTGCATGGATTACGGTGACATCGCTTCCGGTAGACAGTTTACGGCTCGCTTTAAGGCAGCGCACGCATTCCGGGTTGGCTTCAACCATCGAAAAGGACACCCCGCGCGCAGCGGCAAAATGCACAATCCCGAATGTGTGAAACCCGAAGTTCGCCCCAACATCGGAATGGTGCTCGCCCACACGCAATAGGTCATGCGCAAGGTCAAAATACCCATAGTCCGCGAATTGGCCCCCGGCGATCGTGTGCGCAATGCCGATGTCCCGCAGATCGCCCACCAGTTCGCCGCTCTGAAACTTCACACGCTGCAACCGCCGACAAGCGGCGCGGCCGAGCCACTGTACAACCCGAATCCGGCGCAAGCCCACCGGGAGCCGCTGCACGACGCGCTGAACGTTTCCAATCCTCATCTGCGTCACACAAACCTCATGCTCCCGCAATCTCCGCCGCCAGCGCTTCCTGTCTGCGCAGGAGCGCGGCTGCGCTCTTGGCAAGATTCTCCCGCATTGCCGACACCGCACCAGCCGACGCAGTCAAACAATCCGCCGCGGCATTGCGCCACCCCGATTGACTAACCGCCACCGCATGACGCCCGATCTCCCGGCCCAAAAAATCCTCGATCTGTTTTCGCTCGGAAATCGGTACGCTGAACCGAAGACAGGATTCATAGGCGCGCACCGTCCAGAAACCCGCTCCCCCCGGACACAATTGGAAGTCGCACATGTCGAGATAATCCAGGTACTCGCCCGGATCCCGTGCGCGCCCCTCTCCCGCGAGATCCAGCTGAATGAGAACTTCCCGACCCGCTGGCGCTTTATTGTCAAGCCAACCCGGCGTCCGCGCATCCCTGATTGCATAACCGCGCTCCCCGGCCAAGCCGCGCATAGCGGCGAGGACAGCTTCGCGATCCGCGTTCGCCGATCCCGCGAAGCCGATGCGATAACGCCGCGGCTTGCGCGGATCGCCGCCTTCGCGCAGCCGTTGCGCCAGCCGGGGATCCAGCAGAAACTGCATGTGGGGCGCTCCCCCGAGATGCCTGCAGGCGAACAGCACGCGCAAAGGAAGGGAACCACGCCGCTCATCGAGTGCTACCAACATAGCCCGCCGCGCACCCAGAAACGGCCAACGTTTCAGCATGTGGACAGGCGCCTTCCATCGCCGGGCGAAGTTCAACGCCATCACCACGAGCCGCGCGCAGTTCCTCAAGACACTCTCCCATCCGTCCTCGCAAAGAAAGCCGGATGCAAGGCTGACGGGATAGTCGGCGTGCAACACGCCAAGATCATACCGGCCCACGGCGTCGTCTCTCGTGCGCAGATGCCGCAACTGCCCGCTTGCCGCCCATATCGAAGCACCCAGGGCGCGCATCGCAGCCTCCTGATCCATGGGCTTTGTTCCGCCACTGGCTGGCGCCGCCACATCCACCCGCCACCCATTCCGCAGCAGCCATTCGGCAAGCCATGCTTCACCATAGAAGAACGAATCCGCGACAACCACCGCGCGTTTGCCCCCCTGATCGTTATTGGCCATGAGCGCCATTTACGCGCGGTCCACGTAACTGCGCTCAACATTCTGGAAGTAGTAGAAGCCGAGCAAAACCAGGCCGATGGACATTGCCCATGATGCCGCCGCCGCGGAGAGCGTGAGCGAGCCCGTTCCGAAAAATGCCCATTTCATTCCCTCCACCGGAGCCGCCATCGGATTGAGCCACGCAGCCCAGCGCCAGTTTTCGGGCAGTTCGCTTACCGGCCAGATAATCGGCGTCGCATACATGGCAATCTGAATCAGAAACCCAAGCACATGCTGCAAATCGCGGTACACCGCCGTCATTGCTGAGAAGATTAGACCGCAACCCAGCCCGCAGCACAGCGCCTGGAGTGCGAACACCGGAGCCAACGCCATCGCAGGCGTGGGCTCGACCGCCGCGCCCGCCGGGCTGAAAAACACATAGTAAAAGTAGAACCCCAGGAATGTCAGCAACTGCAGGACGAATGGGATCAATGCCGACACCGCAAGACTGATAGGGACGATGACACGCGGGAAGTAAACCTTCGCAAACAACCCGAGGTTACTCTGCAGCACACTCCCCGTTCCCATCAAGATGGCCGAAAACAGAAACCACGGAAGCTGGCCGCACATATAGAACAGAAACGGGGGCACGCCGTCCGTCGGAAGTTTCGCGACATTTCCGAAGATCACGGTGAACACCAGGGTCATCGCAAGCGGCTGCAGGATCATCCACGCCGGACCCAGCACTGTCTGTTTGTAGCGCGAAACGAAATCGCGCCGCACAAAGAGCCAGAGAAGATCGGAATAGTGGAGGAGTTCCTTCCACTCCACCTCCCACCACGCGCGCCGCGGCCGAATATGAATGCCGACCCCGTTCACGCCCGTTCTGCCGCCTGATTTTTCATACCCGTGCGCTGCATCGAATATGCGCGTTGGAAACTTACCAACTCACGAATCATCGAGTTGTATCGCCCATAGGGATGCGGAACTTCCGTGCTGCTGCACAGCATTTCGTACAAGACCAACTCAGGTTCTGCTGCCACCGTCCGCCATCCCGCGCCAAGCCCATGGGCAGCGAACCAGCGGCAGGCCACGCTCACCAGCAGCGATTCTGCGGTGCGCCGACCGGCAATTGCATCCTCCAATCCTCTTGCCACAAGAGCCCCGCCGGGAAGATCCTCAAGGCTGGTCCTCATTGCATTCATGCCACGCCCTTCGCAAATGCATCCACCGCTTCCCTGACGGCCTGCACATCCACCGCTGGATAGCGCGGAAAATCCCCGCGCACCGACTCGAACAACTCCCTCAAGCGGTTTCTGTCCACCAATTTTCGCGCAGCCATCTCTTCGACATCCCGCAGGTCTCTGTCGTGGCCACGCTCCAGCTTTGCCAGCGTTTGACTATAAAAGTCGTAATGATAGAAGTCGACCTGCCCCGAGCGCCGGATGAACACACTCCGCTCTTCCCAACCCGGCAGCGCGGGAACGAACTGATCGAGCGCCGCCAGCTCAATATTCACCAGCAATTCGTGTTTGAGCTGTTCGATCGCTGCGAAAACCCCATCGGGTTCCAAATGCAGTTTTGTATCGACGTCGAGCGTCGTGCTGCGCCATCCACAAAGCACGGCTGTGGCGCCGCCAACCAGGTAGATCCGGCCAGCCCCCGGGGCGGCACGGCCCAAACCGTCAATCAAGGCTTCGATCTTCCCGCGGTTTGCAAGCCCGCTCACGGAATGTCTTTCATCATCGCTTCGATGATTTCTTCGATACCGAATCTGGCCTTCCAGCCGAGATCGCGGTCCGCTTTTGCCGGGTTCAACCGCCACACAGCCGGATCGAC
>CAZZCL010000036.1:0-28522 GCA_964652295.1 uncultured Chthoniobacterales bacterium | reverse complement strand
ACGGGAGTCGCCGAAGGGGCCGGCGTCACCCCGCCTGCGGTCGCAGATGGCGCGAGGTCCCCGTCAGCCTGTTCAATCCGCGTCTTCAGCAACGGAGCGATACGGTTCTGGTAGACCTGGAGTAGAAATACCCCCGCCACAGGCAAACCCACAGCCAGCAGGATAATCAAAAAAACATTCGGCCCGCGCCGGCGCGGATTCTGATCGGTCGAAGAGTTCATTCTGCAGAAACCAGCAAAAATTCACTCTGTGCTGGTCCTGCCGCCAAATGCCAGCCAAAAAGGGAATGCTGATAATCGGCGCACGCCATGCCTTCCTCATCGTCCTCGTCTCAGTCAAAATCGCAGGGTGCCACCGGCTCCGGCGCAGCGGATTCCCGGCCAGGGAAAAGCCGACCCTCAGCCGGGGAACTCGAGTTCGAGATTCTTCCTCCGCCAGCCCGCGGCGGTGAAGACAAGGTCATGGAGGTCGTTGCCCGCGTCATGGACGATCTCGTGCGGATTCCCGGCACACGCCTGCGGATCGGCCTCGACCCATTGATGGGCCTTGTCCCGGGTGTGGGCGATGGCGTGGCGAACATCATCTCCGCTCTTGCCCTGTTCCACGCCTCCCGGGGCGGCTTGCCTCACGTGGTCGTGATGCGGATGGCGCTGAATATCCTTGTCAATGGATTGCTGGGAGCCGTCCCGTTTGCGGGCGACGCCCTTTCTTTCTGGTTCAAATCCAACCGCCGCAACTACCGTCTACTGATTGACAACATCGGAAAAAAAAAGGCGTCGCCTGCTGATTTTCTGATTGTCTCGGCCATGCTTGTCCTTCTTGTAGCCGTATTGATGAGCATAGCCGTCGGAATTGTGGTGCTATGGGGTTTCCTCGCGCGAATGTTCGGGGAGTGGTTATTCGGAGGCTCCCGTTCCTGACCGGGCGCTTTCGATTCAGCCGCCGACCGGCTCCCGCACCACGGGATTCGTCAATTCCCCAATGCCCTCAATCGCCACGGTCACGACATCGCCCTCCTGAAGCCAGCGCTTCGGTTCACGGGCCATCCCCACCCCGTGGGGCGTGCCTGTTAAAATGACGCTTCCACTCGGCAACGTGGTGCTCCCGCTGAGAAACGCAACAAGCGATGGCACATCGAAGATCATGTCTGCGGTGGTCCAATCCTGAAAAATTTCGCCATTGATGGACGTGCCGATACGCAAATTGTGCGGGTCGCCGATCTCGTCGTGCGTAACCAACGCCGGCCCCAACGGGCAGAACGTATCGAACGTCTTGCCGCGGCACCATTGTCCCCCGCCCCATTTGATCTGCCAATCGCGGGCACTGACGTCGTTGGCACACGTGTACCCAAGCACGTAGTCGTAAGCGCGCTCTTTGGGCACATTCTTCGCCGCACGCCCAATCACCACAGCCAGTTCGCATTCGTAATCCACCCGTTCGCTGGCCAGCGCAACAGGCAGCTCGATCGGCCCACCGGGATGCTGCACCGAACCCGGCGATTTCATAAAAAGGATCGGTCGCTCCGGCGCTTCGGCTTTGGTTTCAGCGGCATGACGTCGGTAATTGAGTCCGATACAAAACACAGCCGACGGAGCGACTGGCGCGAGCCTTCGGCCCACGAGACCCTCATCCGTGACCCTCAATTCGCCGGGCGATGCGACAAAAAAGGGATCGTCCTGCAGCCTGCAAACCTGCCCCGCGCGATCTTCAACGCCCCAGGCAATTTCGCCGGAGACCGTTTCCACGCGGACGATTCTCACTCGCTGAAACTTCGTGTGTTGTACCCTTCGTTCAACGCCTTATCGCCGCCGACCACGATCGTATCGTAAACGGTGTACAAACACGCGACGCCGAACCCAGTGAGGATCGCGAGAAAAACTTTTCCGAAGAATCCCGTTTCCATAATGACAATTTACCTGCGCGAAGCCGTGGTGTCACCAAAAACCCCACTGCCGGGTGGCCACAATGTAGATTCCCAGGAGCAGATTGGTGACGGCATGAGCGAGTACCACGGAGGTGAGACTTTTGGTTTTCACTGTAACCCACCCGAAAAGCGCTCCTACAGCGACCGCAGCCGACCAGTCTGGCATGTTGTGCGCAAGGACAAACAGCCCCGTGACCGCCCAGAATGAAAGATGGCGATAAGTTCCAAACGCGACCTTTTCCCAGTCCTGATCGATGAGGTAACGCATCACAAACGAGCGCCAGAAAATCTCCTCAACCAACGGCACCACGATCACAAGCCGGGTAAAGCGCGCCGCCAGCGTCAGCCAATACGCCGCCGGATCGCTTTCGACCACGCTCGGGTCAAATCCATCGACCCTCGGGACTGCGCCCGGCAGAAACGCAGGTGCCACCCAGATGACAAACGCCAGCACACCCACACTGATCGCAAGCAACGGATTTTGTGGCCGTCCGATTGGATAACTTTTCCAAAACACAACAAGCGCGACCGCGCACAACACTGTCTGCAGCGGCCACAGCAGGAGCTTCGGATGCTCACCCAGAACTGGAGAAATCCCTCCAAGCAGCGGACCTGCCACATCGGGCAGCAGAAGAAAACCGGCAAAAACGGCGAACGGCAAAACATGAGCCAGAGTGGGTCGCGTCATAATCTTTTGTTTTGGCCGGGAGCGCGATTTATGGCAACCATACTCTTTGAAACTGGCGGGATGTCTGGACTTTTGCCCAGGCGTCTGTTGTCGGCATCGATGCCCCTGCACCCATGAATCCTTCGCAAGAGTTCGATTCGCACGATCAGAGCGCCGCGCACCCTGCCGGATCGGAATCCCCACGCGAAAAGGCCGACCGGCTCATTCAGGAACTCGATCAGGAGCTGGTGCTGAAACGCAGCGCACGCGCGATGCGCAGGCAACATCGCACAGTATGGAGACTCATCCTCGTGGTGCTTATCGCCGGCATTCTGCTCTTCGCAGCGTATGCTCTGGTCATGCTCGATCGCACAACACGAGGCAACATCCCGACCGGTGGCCCGCCGGGCGGAGCCGCTTCCGGCACCCTTCGCTAGGAGAGGCTGCTGGCGGCGTCGCAAGGCCGGACGCATTTTCAACATCTCCCCCTTGGCATCCCACCCCGAACGCGTCATACTTGGCCGATGGCGAAAGTGGCACTTGGCAGAGGGCTGGACGCACTGCTGAACACCAAGGCATCTCCGGAACCGGATATCGAAGCTGGCGAGACGATTCAACACGTCCCGCTGCGGGCAATCGTCCGCAGCCCTATGCAGCCGCGCAAGGAGTTCCGCGACGAGCAACTCGACGAGCTTGTCGAATCCATCCGCAACCAAGGCATCATCCAGCCGCTCATAGTGCGCAAGGTCGGCGAACGCTACGAGTTGATTGCCGGCGAACGCCGCTGGCGCGCTGCCGGGAAGCTCGGGCTCGACGATGCGCCTGTAATCGTTCGCAAGGCCTCGGATCAGGACGTTCTCGAAATTGCGTTGGTCGAAAATCTTCAGCGCGAAGGCCTCAACCCCATTGAGGAGGCGGAAGGTTATGCGCGCCTTGCCCGCGACTTTGAGCTGCGCCAGGAAGATATCGCGCGAAAAGTTGGTCGCAGTCGCGCTTCAGTCGCCAATGCGATGCGCCTGCTCGATCTCGAGGAGCAGGTTCGGAGTTATCTCGCGCAGGACCGGCTCTCCGTCGGCCACGCGAAGGTGTTGCTCGCACTGAAAAACGCTGAGGAACAGCGCATGCTCGCAGAACAGATCATCCGCAGGAATGCCAGCGTCCGCGAGACCGAACGAATGTTGCGAGACCAGTTCTCTCAAGGCAAGAACCCTTCCGGCTCCGGGAGTGGCGTTCGCAGCCCAGGCACCAAAGCGGGCGCTTCCGGGGGCGCAAGCGCCGCACATATCACACGCCTCGAAAGCCGACTCCGAGAACATTTTGGCACCAAAGTCACCCTTCATCACAGCGGAAAAAAAGGGCGTTTGGAAATTGAGTATTACGGCCCGGACGATCTCCAGCGTCTCCTCGACCTTCTGGGATTGCCTGATTCTCACGCCTGACACACGCGTTCGCAATCTGCTGCCCCTCTGCCCGGCGCACCGCGCCATTGTCGATCCGCGCAGCCTCGCCGTTTTCGTAGTGCCACGCCCCCAAAAACGAAAATCCTCGGGCCCCCGCTGCGCACAGCGTGAGCCAGCTCCGGCTCTCACCCACAACAAACTTCTGCAGACCCGGATAAAGCGCCGCCGCAGTTTCTTCGGTAAAGTCGTACTGTCATTCACCGCCGGTTTTGCCGCAGCGGTTGTCATATCCGGCGTCGTTCATCTTGGGCGCATTTCCTCCGAGCGCAACGCGGTGCGTATCGACGCGTTGCACACGCGGTTTGATCCAGTGCGCGCAATGGCTCATGCAGACGCCATCGCCGACGTCGTTCCACGTTCAGCAGGATCGGACGGTGCCCGGCGCGTTCGCGATTATCTGCGTCGCACACTCCTCGCCGAGGGATGGCGCGTCGAGATTCAGGCGTTCAAGCTCCCCGGGCGCTCCCGGCAACAGTTCGCCAACCTCATAGCACACACCGGCTCACGGCTGGGCCGCAAACCGTGCCTTGTGCTGGCAGCATCATTCGACGCTCCCGCACATCCGTATCTCGATCTGCCCGCCGCGGCAGGCAGTGCAACAGCACCGGCGTTGCTACTTGAAATCGCGCGCATTCTCGCCAGGAGCCCTGCCGACGCAAGGCACGTGGAATTGGCGCTGCTCGACGCGAGACATCCTGCTGTTCAACCCGGACCCGAGGACGGCCTTGCAGGAGCGCGCGCCTATTGCGAGACACTTCGCCGGGCGCCGCGCGGCCGCTTTGTCGATGCTGTGCTTGTGCTTGAAACACTCGGATCGTCCGCCAGCCCGCTCGCCGCTTTACCTCACTCCAACGAGTCGCTCGTCCTGGCACTCGCGCAAGCCGCTGAACGAACAGGCAAACCGATTCCGTTCGAGGCGCACCCGCGCAGAATTTGGTCCGGCGAATTGCCGTTCATCCTTGCAGGCTTCCGCGCCGCCGCACTGACAGAGGCTTCCAACCCCGTCGTGTTCACAATGGACGACCTGCCTGATCGCATCGATGCCAAACGGGTGGAGTCCGTGGGACGCATAGTTATCACATGGATTCAAAGCGCGCTGACAAGATCGCCAGCGGCAAGTTTCCAATGATGCGCTCGCACACAATTCTTAAACACGCGTTAGCTGCCCGGCGTGCGGCGGGGCCGTTGCGCACACTCCAGGAACCCATGCGTCACAGTGCAAACGATGTCTGACACGTGGCCTAATCGAGAATCACAGGAATCCCCAATGCCAGAAATCGCCGACGCCATTCCTCCTTTTGCTCCCCGGTCGCCGACTTCACACCCGCCAGAGGATATTCTCTCCCAACTCTCGTCCATTTATCCTGTCCCATGTCGTGAAATGGCAGAATCTCCACGACAAGCCCGGGATGCCGAGCCTTTAGCGCGGCGATCCCCGTGAAATGCCCATCGTCGTCGTTTACCCCGGGAATAATAGGGCAACGTAAAATCGCCTCTGCACCGCGGGATAACAGAACCTCCAGATTCTCGACGACAAGCTCAAGGCTGCCTCCGGTATTTCTCCGGTGCCTTACTGGATCGCTGTCCTTGTAATCGTAATGATACACATCCACCCATGGCAGGGTGCTCTCAAGCTTCCACCGTTCCACATGCCCTGTTGTGTCGAGGCAGACGCCGATGCCTTCCGATTTTGCGGCGCGCAGAAGCGCCATAAGAAAATCGTATTGCACAAAAGGCTCCCCGCCCGAGACAGTCAACCCACCACCCGACGCTTCGTAATACGCAAGGTCCCGTCGGACAACATCCATCGTTTCTTCCACTGTCATGGAGCACCCGAATATTCGCGACGAATTGCTGCGGTCGGGTTCGGGCCGCAACTTCATCGATTCGGGATTTTGACACCACGGGCAATGGAAAAGGCATCCCTTAAGGAAAACCGTAGTGCGAATACCCGGCCCATCGTGCAGGGCGTGCCGTTGTATATCGAACACAATTCCGTTGGGGCCCGTTCCCGGAGCATCTTGTTGCGCAAGGTTCACATCGTCCGCCACACAGTTGCACGTCATGTCACCCTCACCTTATCCGCAGGCTTTGCGGGTGCAATATTGCACAGAGCACGCCTGCCAGCCCTATTCCGGGATGGGACGGCCTGTGCGTTGCCATGCGGCAAGTATCAGATCGTGAATGTCGTTCTGCCCGCTCACAATACGCATGCGTGCCGGGTCCGGCGTGAAACCCTTCGAGCGTGCGGCAGATACCTTCCCGCCATGGAATCCGCGCCTGAAACCCCGGCACAAAGTGTTTGATCTTGGCATTGTCAAAAATTGCGCTGTGCGCCTTGTCGCCAAGCAGATTCCCACGTTGGAATCCGTTGAGTTCCGCAATAAAATCCGATGGTACATGTGCAATGCGCGCCTCACAACCTGCCGCGTCAGCCGCCTCCATCCAGACTCGATCCCACGTCAACAACTCGTCCGAGGTGATGTGAACCGCATGTCCGACGGCCGCGCGATTACCCAACAGCCCCGTGAAGCCTGCCGCGAAATCCTCGGAATGCGTCAGCGTCCAGATGCTTGCGCCGTCCCCATGAACGACAACCGGTTTTCCGTTTTTCATCCGGTCGATCATCGCATAAGCGTTCCATGATCCAATGGCTGGCGGGATGACGGTATCGTCAGTCAGCGAAGGGCGGACGATCGTCGCAGGAAAGTCTCCCTCTCGCGGTATTCCTGCATCAGCCGCGTTTCACACGCGATCTTGTTGCGCGTATACTCCCAGAATGGATTTTTAAGAGGCGTCAATTTAGTAACGACGGGGTGTAACAGCGGCTTCTGGTACGCAGACGCAGAGCTAATGAAAACGTAATGCCGGGTCCTTCCGGAGAACAACGTGATATCCCGCTCTGGTTCCGCCGGGACAAATGCAATGAACTCCACTACAACATCCCATGTGCGATGTTTCAATGCGTTTGCGACCTCGTCCGGCCGGGAGATGTCCGCAATCAACGCATTCACGTCGCCAAATCCAGCCCACGCATTCCCCGCGTTAACACATCCAGCTGGAATCCGGCTGCAATCGCCGCCTTACTACAGGCGCGACCGATGTTTCCTGTACCGCCAACAAAAAAAACTTTCATGCCAGACTGACTTTGCACAGGCAAGCCATTCCGTCGTGCCGAGCAGCGGTTTGCGCTCCGGCTCCGTACGCCAACCGAAGGGCGCATTCCATGTTTGACATCGTTTCTTCGAGTCAATAACCTAACATTGTGAGTTCTCAGGAACACAGAGAGGTCGCCCTCTCATTCCAGGAAGAAGAATTTCGTCCTCCAATCCCGGATACCTCCCACCTCATTACAGAAACGGACGGGCCCGTGGATAATTTGTTCTGCGAGAAGCAAATGCGCCTCCTCACCGAGCCGCTTTACGCTTCATGGAATCCCGGTCGTCCGTTCTGGGTCGCGGCCAATATGGGTATGTACGAGGCGCTAAATGCGACCGCCGTCGTGCCGGACGTCTCTCTGTCCCTCGACACAACCTCCGAACACGTAAAGGAATTCGGCAGCAAGTGTTACTTCTTTTGGGACCATGGAAAACCGCCTGAGGTGATCATTGAAATCGTGTCGAACCGCGAAGGCGGAGAGCTGGATACCAAGCTGCCCCGCTACGCAAAGCTTCACGTGGATCATTATGCCATCTTCGACCCGGGCCAGCGCCTTTCCGAAGAACTGCTTCAAACGTATCTGCTTGTTGGGGGTTGCTACGAAAAGCGCCCCCAGGCTCATGCGTACGATATTGTGGCAGGATTGCGCCTGCGTCTCTGGGAAGGAACTTACGAGGGACAGCGCGAACTCTGGTTGCGCCGGCATGACACCCGGGATGTCCCGATCGCGACGGGCGCAGAAGGCGCCAGCATTGAAGCTCAACGGGACGATCGTGAAGCTGAACGTGCTGATCGTCTTGCCGCGCGGCTGCGCGAGCTGGGGTCTGATCCGGATGCCAGCGCCCTCTAACGCATCTCGCAGCGCCATCAGAGGGCTGCTTTGTGTAACCGCCGCCGGGCCTGCGGCGTCCAATCCAAATGAAACCGTGCGCTCTGTTAAGCAATGGCCACGGAACATCAACCTATACACAAACTCGAATCTGCAATGAAAATAAACAAACGCATACCGATCTTCGCCACAGCGGGCGCCCTCCTGACCATCACAATGGCCTCGCTGGCCTCCGCTCAGAAACATCCGGGCTCCGTCCATCCGTTCGCCCGCGGAGAAGCGCTGCTTCGCATCGCACAACTGGGCCTTACGGCTAAACAGATCGACGACATCAAGTCCATCGTGAAGCTTCAGCGCGAGACCGTAGTCTACGACCTCGAACTCCTTGTCGCCGAACAGCGGACGCTGCGCGCGATCATCGAGAAAACTCCGGAGGACGAGCAGGCCATCCGGGCGCAGATCGCGAGGCGCGGCAAAATCGAGGCGAATCTCGCCCTAACCCGTGCCCGGGTAACCGCCCAGATCCAGAACGTGCTCACCCCTGAACAACGCAAACAATCCCGTGAGATCTTCGCGCTCGTTGATGCCCGCGTCGACGAAGCCATCGAACGCTTCTCCGAGCGCCTCGCCGGACTGTGAACCCATGGGGTCGGACGATGCGTCTGAACAAAGTCTTCTGGAAGCAGCCCGCCGCGGAAACGACGAGGCTTTCCTCCGTCTTGTCCTCCCGCTTCGCCAGGATCTCGACCGGATCGCCCGCCGCTTCGTACATGACACGCATCTCGCCGAAGATCTTGTGCAGGAAACCCTACTTCAGGCGCATCGCCGACTCTCAGACTACCGCGGCGACGCCCCGTTCGGCCATTGGGTCCGCCGCATCGCTACACGCAAGTGCCTCGATTTTTTGCGCCGCGCAAAACGCCGGATCCAGGAACTTCCCATCGACATCTCGTCCGCGGAACTCGCTCACGCAGCCTGCGCTGACTCTGACAACTCCAACGCGCAGGACGCCGCGGAACTCGTCAACTTTCTCCTCGTTCAACTCCCCGCCGAGGATCGTCTTGTGATCACACTCCTCGAACTCGAAGATCTGCCAGTGAAAACCGTTGCCGCACGCCTCGGCTGGGGCGAATCGAAGGTGAAAGTCCGCGCCTTCCGCGCCCGGCAGCGTCTTCGACAGATTCACGCAGCCTCATTCCCCGAAAATGACCGACCCGCTTGACGCCCTCTTCGCTGCAGCACGCAGCCAGCCCATGCACGAGCCCGTTGATGGCACCCCCGATGAGCAGTTCGCCTGGGCGCTGCGCCAACGGATCGCCGGGGATCGCGCTATCCGCCTCGAAAACCGCACCTTGACTCGCGGACTTGCCGCCATGGTGGCCGTCGTTCTGGCTTCTTTGGCATACACTCAGACACGCCGCCCCCAGCCTGCCGATCCGGCGGCGTTCATCGTGCCGGAGGCAGCCCTCGACTTTGTGTTTGTCCCGGCCGCAACCGCAACCCCGCCGCTGCCAGGTCTTCCTGCACGCCGTCCCTAAACGTTCATGCCCATGTTCCGCCGCTGGAAACTTATCCTTGCCATGCTCGCCTGCTTTCTCCTCGGAGGCGCATGCGGAATCGCGTGGACCGCTTATCTCGTCGAATCCTACATGACCCGCATCATGAATCGCGGACCCGAGGAATTACGTCGCCATGTGGTTGGTCGCATCTCGCGACAGCTGGACCTCAACGCTTCTCAACAGAAAGCGCTTGAACCTATCGCGGCGCGTATGAACGCGGATCTTCTGGCTCTGCGCAATCGCGTAGCACCCAAAATCGAACAGGCTATCGTGCACGGCGCAGAATCTCTTCGGCCACATCTCGATGCGAGCCAGCAGGAAAAACTCGACGCCATCCTGCACAACCGACGCCGCGTCTGGCTTCAATTGGACCACGCCAATGGTTCACAGGCATCCGACCGCAACTGATTGGGATCGCACCGCGCAATCGGGCTCGATTGTGGTCGTTCGGATGCACGGAAGCTCATGCTCCTTGCAATCGCACTCCGCCGACGAAACGTGCGCGATGCAGGGTTCGAACCTGCGACTTCTTGCGTGTGAAGCAAGCGCTCTACCGCTGAGCTAATCGCGCGTCATTCTTTAAAATTACTTTGCTTCAAAACAGGGCGCTCGCAACGAAAAAGCCCGCTCTACTCCGCCCGCAACAACTCGGCGCCGTCAGGGGCCTCTCCACTCGCGCCCAACGCTTCGATAAACCTGTCCGCACGCCCTTTGCGGAGCACAAGGACTCCCCGAGTCCCTCTCCCGCGTGCAGCCCCCACCCATCCGTCTCCCGCAACCTTGTGCCAGGTGTCCAACGGCTTGAGATCAACACCGAGCGCATCCGCATCGAATACCGCAAGCACGGCATCGCGCGGCTGTTCCAGCCATGCCGTGACAACCAGCGCTTGCCCCGCGTACCCGGCGCGCAATGCCTTGATGTGATGCCCGGCAAGATCTTCGCCAGGCGAAAACCCTTCCGCACCGCGATTAATCAGAACCCAATCGGCAAGCGCCATGGAGTCGAGGCTGACCGGTGTCGCTTTGCTCAATGCATCGCGGTCCGCGCTGTCACCAAGGTCGGCCACGCGTTCGTAGCCCGGAAACCGCGTCATCCTTTCCCGTAATGCCAGCGCTCCCAGTGCCGCGATAACCAACGCCGAAAGCCCCGCAGCAAGTACCGCAGGTAAAAATCGTTTCCACCGACTCTGGCGCCTCGCCGAATCCGTACCCTGCTGCAGAACAGCCTGCAAATGACAAGGTAACGCAATGGCATTCACTTCTTTAACCAAATGTCCGGCGAGATCGCGCCGGTGTTCCGAGGTTACGTCGGCATTCCCGTCGGCCACACCCCATGATCGGGCAAGCGCATCGAGCGCGGTCCGCTCAAGTTTCCGGCATTCCCGTGTGGCAACGCCCATCGCATCGGCAACGTCATCCGCATCGAGCGCCGCGCCGTGTCGCAGCGCGACACACAAACGCTGTCTTGCATCCAACGCCTCGAGCACATCGTCGCCCCCGTTCTTGAGCACGCGCTCGCGCTCTACCCGGCGTGCGAATGTGCTGAACACATTGCGCTCGAGATGTCTCACGGAGCGTGCGCGCGAAAGACAATCGGCAGCGTGATCCAACACCTCGCGCGCAAGACGATCCGCTGCCGTCTCGTCGCACGTCATCAACACCGCCGCGCGATAGGCGCGCGCAGCAAGATCCTGGCAGGTCTCAACCGGCGCTTGCATAAACGTGTCAGGCTAAGACATATAGAATAACCTTACAAGCTTCCTCATATTCCTTCGAACTCAACGCCGTCGCCATTGTCTACATCCTTCAACGAAACCGTCAGCGTAACAAATCCAAAGCGCGTTCCATGTACAATCTCTTCAAATTCCTTTTCTTCGTTGCCGTCCTTTCCGCGGGAATCGGCACTCTCTTCCGCCTCACGGAGTCCGACGCGCTTGCTCAGGCAGGCGATCAGGATCGCCAGACGCAAACTCCCGAGCAGGCCACGCTCGCCACGAAACCGCTCCTTTCCGGCGGCAGCGTGGATGTCCTGGCCGCAGTGAACGAACAAACCAAACGGCTCGTCAACGAGGTTGTGCCATCAGTGGTCACAATCACCAGCACGGCAAGCCCCGCCGCACGGCCAATGCGCGGACAGATCCCCGACGAGTTTTATCGCTACTTCTTCGGCGGCCGTCCCCCGGCCCAACAGCCCATGTTCCGGGCGCTTGGTTCCGGGTTTGTCGTGTCCAGCGAAGGCCATATCCTCACGAATTTCCACGTCATCAACGGTGCGGACCGCGTCGAAGTCGCTTTCAGCGACGGACGCGAAACAACCGCCCGTCTGATCGGCGGCGATGAACGCTTGGATATTGCCGTGCTCAAGGTAGACTCACCTGGCGTGAAACCTTTGCCCCTCGGCGATTCCGATGACGCCCAGCCCGGCGAAATCGTCTACGCTGTCGGCAATCCGTTCGGCCTCATGGAAACCGTGACTGATGGGATCATCAGCGCCAAATCGCGCACCGCGTCCGACGGCCTTGTCGAGTTCATCCAGACCAATGCTGTGATTAATCAGGGCAACTCCGGAGGGCCGCTTCTGAACATTCGCGGGGAGGTTATCGGGATTAACACGCAGATCATCGCAAACATGGCAGGCAGTTGGCAGGGTTATGGTTTCGCGATTCCTTCCAACACCGCCAAACGCGCGCTCGATCAAATCCTTTCAGGCGGTCGCGTCCAACAGGGTTATCTCGGAGTCAACATTGGGGATGTGGAAGATCTGCCCGAGTCGCAGCGCGTACAGTTCGGCATCCAGGCAAAATCCGGAGCCATCATTGCCGCCGTACGTCCCAACTCACCGGCAGCCTCTGCCGGCCTGAAGGAATATGATGTGGTTGTGGCGTTCGAAGGTCAACCGATCAATGACAGCGGCTCCCTCGTCCGCGCCGTATCCAACGCCGCACCCGGAACCGAAGTCACGCTCACCGTCGAGCGTGCCGGCCGCACTATGGAAATGAAGGTGCTCCTCGGCGATTATGCGCTCAGCAACCAAAGCGCTTCGCTCAACCCCGCCCTTCGCAGTCCGGCACCGCGCGCCGCGCCCGAACGTCGCCCGGCATGAGCGGCGCCACCTCCGTCGCAGCTGGATCATTCGTGGCGGCGCAAGGATCGTTTCTTAAACGCACGCTGGTGTTCGTGCGTTTTTCCCACACTGTTTTTGCCCTACCGTTTGCCCTCGGTTCGGCCATAACCGCCGCCAACGGTCTCCCTTCGTGGCGAGTTCTGGGCCTCGTCATTCTGTGCATGGTCTTCGCCCGCACCGCTGCCATGCTTTTCAACAGACTGGCCGATTGGGAAATCGATAAGCGCAATCCACGCACCGCTTCCCGCCACACACTTCTCTCCCGCAACGCGGCGCTCGGATTGCTGGCCGTTTCCTCTGCAGGCTTTATCACCAGCGCGGCGCTTCTAAACCCACTCTGCTTTGCATTGTCGCCGCTTGCCCTCAGCATTGTCTTTTTCTATTCGCTTACCAAACGGTTTACGCGCTGGTCTCACGCCTTTCTTGGACTTGCGCTTGCGGTGGCGCCCGTGGGCGCATGGCTGGCGGTGACCGGCCAATTCGCATGGCCGCCGTTGGCGCTGGCCATGGCTGTCCTATTCTGGGTCGCGGGATTCGACATTGTGTATGCAACGCAGGACGCCGATTTTGACCGGCGCGAAGGATTGCACTCACTTCCCGCAACCATGGGAGTACACCCAAGCCTTGCACTGGCTCGAGCCGCACATGTTTGCGCCCTGATTTTCCTTTCTGCGTTCGGTTTTACCGCCGCGATCGGTTCGGCCTATTGGGTGGCCATAGCAGCCATCGGCATCGTGATCGCGCTCGAACATTCGCTCGTTTCCAGGTTGAAATCCCCCGTGCGTCCGAGCGATGCCGCGCTCATCAATGCCGCCTTTTTCAAAAGTAACGCGGCTGTGAGCGTGGCTTTCCTTGCAGGAGTCGCACTCGGGCTGCTCTAAAGCGCTGCGCAGGACCCGGCTCCCTGCTCGGGCCTCGGCCAGTCAGGCCGCGTGTCCACCCCTTCTCTCAGGGAACCGGCATATATAATCGCGGTGCAGGTTCCACAAAATATTCCCGCAACGCAGATGGCACAATCCGCGCCTCCCCACGGTGCAACAGCGCTTTCCAGCGAAACAAAATGCGCAGTTCATCGTCCGAAACCAGTCGCCGACTGCGCGCGGCACGCTCATGGATATCCAACGCCGTCGCCGTAATAAACCGGTCCGCCGTCTCAATGGCAACCTGTCGGCCTTCGTTGCTAGCGGCGTCGCGAACCGCCAGCATCTGGGCCATCGCTACCGCCCGCACCTGCCGCGCTTCGGTGCGCGAGGCGGATCCAGCGCAGGAAACCAGCCCGGCACACAGGAACGCCACCGCCAGACAGCCCGCTCCGCGAAATTTGCATGTTTTCATTTCAACGCATCCTGACAAAGCGATCCAACGGATTCAAAGCAAACCTGAGCGGAACGCTCTTTGCAGCGCACCCACGCTCCGGCTATAAATAAGTTTGTTGTGCTTCCCGACACATGCCGGATCCACTTCCTACCCTTATTGTCTCGGACGTGCATATCGGGTTCTGCGGCAGCCTCGTACGGTCGCCGCAGGACCTCGCCCCGCTCTTCGACAGCAGCAGACGCGTTGTCTTCAATGGCGATACCGTCGAACAACGCGATCCCACCCTGCGCGATGAATCGTTTGCCATCCTCGATGCGCTCCGCAACGAAGCGTCCCGCTACGGTTGCGAGGCGGTGTTCCTTACCGGCAACCACGATCCGGTGGCATCGGAGCACCACCATCTGGACTTATTCGACCGCGCAATGCTCGTTACCCACGGCGATGTGCTCTACAGCTCCATCACGCCATGGAGCGCAAACTCTCAGCATCTTGAGCAGGCCCACGAACGTCTCCTTGAAGATCTCTCCTTCAGCGAATACGAACTGCTTGAGCGCCATCTGCGCGCCTCAAAACAGGTCTCGCTCATGGTGAGCTACCGCCCGTCGCGCATCCGCCGCGGAGTGCCCGGTCTGGCAGCCGCCCTTGTTCGGGAATGTTGGCCGCCGCTAAAACCGCTGAATATCCTGCGCGTCTGGCGAGATGCATCAACCCACGCCTTTGACACCCTCGATCGGTTCCGGCCCGAGACACGCTTTATCGTATTCGGCCACATACATTTCCCAGGCATTTGGCACGATGACGCCGGACGCACCGCAATAAACACCGGCAGCTTCACTCCCCTTTTCGGTCCGCGCGCCGTGATGCTTGAGGAGGACTCGCTTAGCGTCGTCACGCTGCGCCGACGGCGTGGACGGTTTTATCCCGCAAAACCCCACCCCGAATCCGCGTTCCCCATCCCATCGCGCATGGCAGTCGCAGAAATTTGAGCCGCAATCCTGTGAACAATTGCAGCGTGCGGCTTTTTTTTGATGTGAACAGTGCTCTCCTTCAGAGGAAAGTCCCCGAAAAGCAAAGTGGCCCGCCGCACACGTAACGCCGGATCAGCCAGCTGCGCCTGACGCGTGCCAGCCTGTATTTAACGGCAACCGCTTACAACGCCACCGACAAATACCGGCGGCGCAACCCGACGAACCGTTACCGGACCCCGATAGATCCCTGCCGGCCGATAGTACCCACTGTAGTAGGGCCGCACATAAGGATAGGCGGGTCCACTGGAATAGCGGACAATCACAGGCCTGTGATACGAGTACGCCGGAGTGTAATACACCGGAGCCGGACGGCATACCACCGGGGGAACGTAGCAACTGCCGTAGCCACCGTAACCCCCACCGACATTCACCGAGAAGGAAACGCCGCCGCCAGCCATCGCGCCACCAGCGAGCACGAGTATCGCGCAAACCACCAGTGCCAATCGCACTGTCATCAAAGTCTTCATAAAGGAGTTTACCTCCGTTTTGCGAGCTGGCAAACCCGGAACCGCCATGCGCACCTCCGCTTCCTCCGTCACGCCCCCAGCGCATCCGCCTCTGCCGCTTCAAGCAATCTCCAAAATTCCTGTTCATCGACGACTTTGACGCCTAATTCCCGCGCCTTTGCCAGCTTGCTTCCTGCATTCTCTCCAGCCAGCACGCACGTGGTTTTCTTCGACACACTGGAAGCCACCTTTCCCCCCGCTGCTTCAATCGTTTCCGCGATCTCTTCCCGAGGCCGACTCAACGTGCCAGTAATCACCCACACCGAACCTTCGAGCGCTCCCCGAGCCCGGCTAACGGAGCGCTTGTGCGCAGAACCCTCTGTGACACTCCCAAAATTCAATCCCGCAGCACGCAAACGCTCCACAAGATCCCGGGATGCCGGTTCAACAAAAAACTGGTGGATGCTCGCCGCCATGATCTCTCCAACATCTTCCACGCTCACAAGTTCAGTCTCGCCCGCAGCGCTTAACGCGTCCAGCGACCTGAAATGAGCAGCCAGCTTCTTTGCTGCCGCGGCGCCGACATGCAGAATTCCCAACCCGAATATCAATCGCCACAAAGGTCGTGTCCGGCTCAAGTCAATGGCGGCAATCAGGTTGGCCGCACTCTTTATTCCAACACGCCCAAGAGCCTCAAGCTGAGGGGACGTAAGCAGATAAATGTCCGCGATGGATGTCACCAGACCCGAGTCCACCAGCTGATCCACCATCGCTTCACCAAGGCCTTCGATGTCCATCGCACCGCGCGACGCAAAATGCTCCAGCCTGCGTCGCAACACTGCCGGACATCCCGGATTCGGACAGCGCACCGCCGCCTCGCCAACAGTGCGGATCACGGCCGTACCGCACTTCGGACACGATGTCGGCATCACAAAAAGCCGCTCCTTACCGCTGCGCACCGCCGTGTTCACCCCGACCACAGCCGGGATGATCTCCCCGGCTTTCTCGACTGTCACAAGATCGCCGATCCGGATATCCTTCCGAAGGATCTGCTCTTCGTTGTGGAGTGTGGCGCTGGAAACTGTCGTGCCGCTCAGCTGCACCGGCTCGAGCACGGCCACCGGCGTCAGCACCCCCGTACGCCCGATCTGAATCTGAATGTCCGTCAGCCACGTTTCCTTCCGATCGGGCGCGTACTTGTAGGCCATGGCCCAGCGGGGCGCCTTCGCAGTCGCCCCCAGCCGTGTCCTCAACGCAAAACGGTCCACCTTGACGACCGCGCCGTCGGTTTCAAACGGCAACTCACGGCGCAACGCGTCCAGTTCGTGAATGGCTGCCAGTACGCCATCCAGATCCGACGCTTTCCACGATTTCGCACTCAACGGAATCCCAAATGCGCGCAGCTGTTCGGCCAGTTCCGAATAGCGTTCAGGCAAGTGTCCTCCCCGCATTTCGCCCGCCCCGTGGCAGACGAATCGCAAAGGCCGCCGCGCAGCCTCCGCCGGATCAAGCAATTTTAACGATCCAGCCGCCGCATTCCGGGGATTGGCAAACTCCGGCAACCCCTCCTTCACGCGTTCCGCGTTCACCGCCGCAAACGCGTTCTTTGGCAGATAGACTTCTCCCCGCACTTCGATCGCCTCCGGAGGGTGCAATCCTCCGCGGCTCTTCAACTTCAGGGGAATTTCACGAATCGTGCGCAGGTTTTTAGTGATGTCGTCCCCCGTCGTTCCATCGCCGCGCGTCGCGCCGGTGCGCAATTCGCCGCCTTCGTAAAGCAAAGACACCGCAACCCCGTCCACCTTCGGTTCTATAAAAACCTCCAACTCCTCGCCGGGCAGCAGCTTTGCGATCCGCCGGAAGAAATCCGTCACATCACCTTCGTTGTAGGTGTTTTCCAGACTTAACATCGGCGTGCGATGTGTAACTGATACAAACCCCTCCAACGGACGCCCCCCAACGCGGCGCGTCGGAGAATCGGGCGTGCACAGCTCAGGATGCGCGGTCTCGATATCCTGCAACTCCCGCAGAAGCGCATCGTACTCAGCGTCGGAGATTCGCGGAGCCGCATCCTCGTAGTACAACTGGTTGTGCGTTTCGAGTTCCACTCGCAGTTTTGCGGCGCGCACCGCAGGACTCTCAACGTCGGCTGCCATAACGCGGAATGCTCACCGCCGCGAGGGTTCCCGTCAATGCGCCCAGCGCGTCGGCCACCAAGTCCCCCACGTCCCCCCCGGATCGCCCCGGCACGGAGTTCTGATACCACTCGTCCAAAAGCCCCACCGCCAACAACACTGGCGGCGCAATCAACAACGCCAGCATCCAGCCGCGTTGTCCCGCAGTGCGCAGTGCCCGGGCAAGACACCACGCTCCAACGCCGAAGAAGCCGAAATGCAGAACCTTGTCATTCCACGCAAAAGGAATCGCCTCAAGTTGCGGTCCTTGAAGCGAAGATAAGACGAACAAGGAAGCCCACCACCCGGCGAACAGCACATTCCATGGTAAGGCATCGAGAAACCAACGGCACATGAACCGGATGGTTGCAGTCCGCTGGTCAAAATCAACCAGCAAGACGGGCAAAAGCCAACATGTCGCGCACAATCGGGCAGCGCCCGGCCACAGGCTACAGGAGCATCATATACGAGGGCCAGGATTAATTCAGCGATTCATACTTCCAAAGAGACCTTGGCATGCCGCATGCTATCGACGCCAATGTCCACCACGTTGGACAGGGTTAGCACACGAACACAGGCAGCCCGGCCGAAGGGTTTAATGTCGCAGGAGGGGGAACCTGCGACGCTCATGGGTCGGTCCGGGCTGCCGACGTGACGGAGCAACGTCGTGCGCACCCGGCTTACTGCCAATCGGCAGGTTCGTTTTCTTTTGACCAAACCACACAGGGCTTCTGGTACTCGTTTGTTCCAGACTCAAGCCGGACCCTTTGCGTTTGCACAAGCTGGCCACCAGCGGCATCGTGGTATGGCAACAGCGCATGTTTGAAATCAAAGAAAGACCCAAGATGGTCGAGCGCGCTTTTCTTGTGGGCGTTGCAATCGGTTCAGCTGATCGGCGCGATGCAGAGGGCCTGCTCGACGAGCTTGCCGAGTTAACTTCCACGCTCGGCGTGCCCATCGTCGGCCGAACGCTGGTGGCTGTGCGCGCGCCGCAGTCCCGCCTCCTCGTCGGAGCCGGCAAAGCGGAGGAAATCGCCCAGCAGGCGAAGGCACACGAGGCCGATGTCCTCGTCTTCGACAACGAGCTGACACCAGCCCAACAACGCAACTGGGAAGAGCTTGCAAAAATTACGGTCATCGACCGCCAGGAAGTGATCATCGACATCTTCGCCCGTCGGGCGCAGACACGCGAGGCACGGCTCCAAGTGGAATTGGCGCGCCTCGAATACAATCTCCCCCGTCTCACCAAGGCCTGGAGCCACTTCGGTCAGCAGCACGGCGCAATTGGCGGCAAGGGCGAGGGCGAATCCCAGCTCGAACTCGACAAACGCATGATCCGCGCGCAGATCGACCGCCTGAAACGCGAAATCGCCGCAGTGAAAATCCGCCGCGCCACACAACGCAAGGATCGCCAGCGAATCCCACTGCCGAATGCCGCCATTGTTGGCTATACCAACGCCGGCAAATCTTCACTGTTGCGCGCATTAACCGGGGCCAAGGTGCTCATTGAAGACAAACTGTTCGCAACGCTGGACACCACCACGCGCAGGATCCTTCTGCCAAACAACCAACCGCTGCTGCTGACAGACACGGTTGGATTCGTCCGCAAACTTCCGCACCGCCTTGTGGAAGCGTTTAATGCAACCCTTGAAGAATCGGTGGTAGCCGACTTCCTGCTTCACGTCCTCGACGCTTCTGCACCGGATGTCTTCGAATTTCATCAGACAACACTGCGCGTGCTTGAGGAGCTGGGTGCCGGCGATAAACCGTCGCTTGTTGTCTTCAACAAGATCGACAGGATCGTCGACCGTCACGATTTACACAGTCTGCGGATCCACTTTCCCGACGCCGTGTTCGTATCGGCGAAAACGGGGGAACATCTCGACACGCTGCGCGATCGGATGAGCGGCCTGCTGGCAAACGCCTTGTGCGAACACGAATTGCTGGTGCCGCACAACCGGGGAGATATCATCGCCTCACTGCATCGCCACGCTGATATCATTAACATCGCCTACGAAGCCGAAGGCGCGCGGATTTTTGCGCGACTCCCCCGCCGTTTGGAGGCGGAGTACGCATGGTTTGCCGCGCCAATGGAATGGCCCCCGGAAAGCCAGCGGCTGGAGACCGGGCCACGTCCGGCCGGCGCAACCCCGGGCTAACCGTTGCTCGGCGTTTTTCAGGATTGGCTTAGCCGCAAATCGTAAGTCATGGCGTCGTCGAACGGCTTGGATACCGGTGGCCCCGGGGAGAAACGGTCTGGGAGCGGAGCAGGCACCGCGCGATGATGACTACCGGAAAGCTCCCACGCGCGCACGACCCGATGGCCGGTTTCGTCCGTCAAAACGAGCCGTAACGGCGTCTGAACCGGTTGAGCAGGGTGCAATGATGGATGCAGGGCCGAGGCGCGATACCGCAGGCCTGCGCCGTGTAAACCGGTTCCTGCAGGTGTGAGAACGATTTCACGTTCGTTAACGAACAGGCGTCGGTGGGTTGGCAACCGCCCCATCGCCGTGATCTCGATGCGTTCGATGGAAGAATCCACAAAACGGCTGGTGGCACCTCCCACAATCGGCGTCTCGCTGAGAAGTGGCCACGGTTCGAGCGCACGCCGGATCACCAGACGCTCGGAGCCCTCTTCGTGGGTCAACAGAATTGGATAGCGCCATTCCCACAGCTCGTCGAACGGCCCATGCGGCAGGTCAAACCCATGCGCACGCAAATCGGTCAGCACACTCTCGAAATCGGCCCGCGTCTGGGAGGGAAGCAAAAAGCGGTCGTGCAAGCGCGGTCCGAACCGGCGGATGGGTTCGCGAAAACGCGACGCATTCACCCTCGCAAGAATCGCCAGCCATAAAAGCGCGACAGCTCCGTTCCATCGCGGTTCAGGAAAGGCTTCGATTGCACGAAACTCGATGAGCCCTGAACAACCGCCGGGCTCACTGATACACCAGAATTTGTCGAAGCAAATCTCGCTGCGATGAGCGGATCCGCCGGCATCGGAATGCAGATGCCGCAGGGTGTCGCAGATAAGCTCCCGACAATCCTCGCCATCCGAGAGGGCATCAAGCGCGCTGTAAGCCATCTCGATGTCGTCTGCCGGCATGAGGGTTTCGTCGACACGCGGCGCCTGGGAGGCGGGCCCAACAAAACGTCCGGTGAATAGAAACGCTAAGGACGGATGATGCTGGAAATACCGGCACAAAGCAGACACAAGCGACGGGCGTGTGAAGAAGGGGTTGTCATCAAGGCTTGCGCCCCCAAACAGCAGATGGCTGCCCCCGCCGGTTCCTGCGCTTGCGATGGCGTGCGTGCTCTTCCACGAACGGAGTCCGGCGAGCGAAGCGCAACGATCAAGCCGCTCAATCCAGCGGGCGTACTCCTGCCAGGACGCGCAGGGTGGAATATTCGCCTCGAGCACACCCGGATCGGCAGAGAGACCGACCACTACCCAAACGTCAGCCTCGTCGTGCGGCACATAACCTTCCAAACGCAGCGCGTGAAGGCGCAGATCCCGGCAAAGTGCGGAGAGATGGCGCAACAGTTGCAGGAACGTCTTCTGCACAAGGGGCGGGATAAACACATGCACCTGATCCTCGCGAAGATCGACAACGAGCGCGCGTTTTGGAACGTCCTCTCCCTCAAGAAGATGCAGCGGCAGGCGCAGTCCACACGGGCCATCCGCATGAATCAACATCGGTTCCACGCCGCGCGGCCAGACCCACTTCGCAGTCACCCACCGCCGGGATGCATAATCCAATGGCAGCACATACGCAGCGCCATCCGGCCGTTGGGGGTCGGCGAGTTCATGCCAGCGGGGCCGGTCCAGTTTGAGCGCCGCAGCCAGACCCCTGCGGAATCGCGCGAGCGTCGCCGCCGTCGGCACACGGGCAGTTTCCGGCGGGCACACCGTAAGCAGCGGACGTCCGTCCCGCGGCGCAATCAGTTTAAGAATCCACCGTGGATTGGTCTCGCCCGGATAGAGTTTGCCCGAAGTCAGGACACGCATCGCGTTCGGCAGCTCGTTGTCGATCAACGCTTCCGCAAAACGCAGTGCGCACGGAAGCTTCGTCGGTCCAAGCGCGGTCACGCTCCACTCGTCGCCCTGCGGATCGAACGGCACATAGGTGGGTTCTCCGCCAAGAGTCACACGCAGACCGCTGGAGTGGAGCGCGCTCCGGACACACTCCGCAGCCTCCTCAAGTTCCGGACTCATGGCGCTGTAATCTCCCTGACCGTCAGTTCCGCGGTCAACTTGGAAGAGACCGTCTCCCGATGATAATAACGCCCTGTAACAGGCGCGATATCGCTCTGCGCAATGCCGACCGCCACAGCGATAAATGTGTGGTCGCAAAACACGCCGTTAGATCCGTCACACCCGATCCAGCCCGCGCCGGGCACATACGTTTCGGTCCATGCATGAAATGCCCCCTCGGCGCGGTGCACATGTTCGACACCACCAGCCCCTTCCAGATCTACCAGATACCCGCTCACGATGCGCGCCGCGAGTCCGAGCCGGCGGAACATCGCCGCCAGCAGAAGACAGGAGTCGCGGCATGCGCCACGGCCCAGCCCCACAGTCTCGGCGGGAGTGCGCGCCTCCCCATCTTCCCTGCGCTCGTATTCGATATTCTCGAAAATCGCCTTCGTAAGTTCGAGAATGATTTCGGCTGTCGGGCGCGGGGCTGCGGGCCGCCGCCAAAACGGCAGCTCGAGATCCCGCTCGCCCGGTTCCATCACAAGATAGGGTGCAAGGGCGTGACGTTCCGCCGCCGTGTATTCAAATGGCAACTCCGCGGCATGCGCGGCTACCAGGAAATGAAACGGGTTCTTCTCGCGAATCTCCATTTCGAACCGGGCCTCGAAACGCAGCTCGCGGCTTTCCCACGCAGGGTAGAAACACAACGCAAACTCGTTGTCGAAAAGATCGCGCCGCATCTGCACATCCGCTTCGGCGTTAGTCTCGAAATGCAGGCGGCGATAACGCGTCGCCGTGTCTGAGCGCGGAAATGTGCGTACGATATGCGGGGCGAAATTCACCGGTTTTTCATAGTCGTAAACCGCCTTGTATTCGATCAATGCGTTCATGATATTCCTGCCGGATGGACCGATTGCGCCGGTGCGGCTGTAGATTTGCCCCGCCGTTTTACCTTCACGCGCACACTCAGTTTTTGCCCACCCGCACCCTTGAATGTGCCACGCAACGGCGAGGCATCGTTGAAATCTCGCCCGAACGACACGGCAACATGCTGTTCGCCACACCAGCAATTGTTAGTGGGATCCATGGCAATCCAGCGCATTCCAGGCAACAGAATCTCCACCCACGCATGGGTCGCGATTGCGCCCACCAGATTCCGACGCGGCATCTGCCCTGCCGGTGGCTGCGGTGCCTCACTTTCGATGTAGCCGCACACATACCGCGCCGGCAACCCCGCCACACGCAGAATACTCAGGGCGATGTGGGCAAAATCCTGGCAGACACCCTCGCGTTGTTTCCAGATCGCAGGCAGCGGCGTGGAGTTGTCCGTCGAGCCGGGGCTATATTTGAAATGGCGATAAATCGCGCCGTTAAGACTTTCAAGACCGGCGCGCAAGGTGTTGCGCCCTTTCAGATGTTGTCGGGCCCACTGCACCGATTCCCGCGTGGGACCCGTCGCAGGCGTATGCTGCAGATAATCGAAGATGTCCGCCAGTCGGCTCGCAAAGAGTTGCCGCGCTTCCTGCAGCGAAAGATCCAGGGCTTCAGCGGGAAAGTAAGGCACCACGGTGTTGACCTGCAGCTGGTTTGTCACAACGAGCGAGGTATGACGGTATGGCAGCGAGAAAAACTCCACCGTGTTGCCCCAGGCGTCCACATAGGTGCTGGTGCGCGTTTCCGGCTCGATCACCAGTGCACGTTGCACAATATGCTGCGTGGGCAATTCCGGGGGGCTCAATCGCGCCTCGCCATACGCTTCCGCCGCCGGCTGTGTGTACGCGTACGCTGTGACGTGTGTGATGGTAAATTCCATTGCCAACCTCCGCTCTCCATTCCCCCGCCTGATGACACCCTTACGCTCGCAAATCCCCGCCGCACCCGCAACGATTTATCCTGCGCTCCGAAATCGCACGCGGCCCCCTGAGCGCGCTATTCACCGGATTTCCTGCAAACTCCGTAGTGCCACTTCGTGCCGCAGGAAGAAATCGCTACCGAGTTCTGCTCCCGATATCGCCACGCGTGTTCCGACTCCACGATTCCTTGAGTCGAAATCGTACAACCCGGCGGTTCGGCTCCGGGAATGGGCTGCCAGTCATCCAGTGTGCGCGACCATAGCAACGTCGGTTTGGCATTAGAAGCTGTCCCAAAACTACGAATGCTCCCGTTCACTGACTGTTGAGTAAGGAACGAGAAGTGACTTTGCGTTGAGTTGTGGGAGTGAACCCCAGGTGAGCGAACATTCTGGACCATCAACCAAGAGGATAAGCGACAATGAAAATGATGACCAGGAAGCGAAACAGCAGCGATGGCGCCTGAAACCCGGATGGTTTTAGCATCGGGTTGAATCATTGGCGGCTCGGGTTTTTGCTCCGCGTATATCGAAGCTCCAACACGTATTGGAAAAACGCTCGGTCTGAAAATCCTGACCGGCCGGGACTAAATCGCAAGAGCACACGGATGCAGACAAAGAAGGTAGTATTGATGACTTCCCCAAAGGTCATGCGTCACCCGGTCGCGAGCCTGTCGGCATCGCGAGGATTTCGCTGCGGAGGCGCTTCCAGAAATCGAAAAACCCCCGCCGTGCAAACGGGAAGCGGGCGGCGTCTTCAGGGCGCGCAATCTCGAAACTGCACACCCCCGGTGGCAAGGTGAGAGACAAAATCTCCCATGCGTCACGCACCGGTCCGACAAACGGTCTGAGCAACACAACGCCGTCGAGCTGCTTCCCGGAAATCCAATTGCGGAATGCTGCTTCCTCGTCGGTATGGATATCCTCCGGCGGCACGCCATAATGCCTCGCTGCGCGTGCAGCTCCGTCGTTGAGCGCTGCGTCGCGATACTTCCGGACGCCTTCGCTGCGGTCGCCAGCTACGCGCAGGATCGCAAGACTTTCGATGCGAAGATCAGTTATTGGCGACCGTTCGATACATAGGTCGTCCTCATGCACGCACAGACCAATGCGACTGGCGTTCACCCCATCGCAATTTACCGCCGCATCCACCGGGTGCGGGGTGCGATCCGTAACATCGCAGATTTCGAGCGGTTCCACGCGCGCGTCCTCCAACGCATCCAATCCGGATGCCAGGTCACCGCGCGCAGCCGGACAGTACCGTTCCACGTTGCTCCGCCGCGTGAGGTATGTCTTTCCCTGCGTCTGCAACCCTGCAACCCAACGCCAGGACAATGTGTTCGAGGCGGCATCGCCATCGAGCAGATGTCTCAGGAAAAATGCCGCACCCAGTTCCCACGGCAGGCGCTCCGTGTGGATCCACCACCCTGCAAGCCACATCCGCGCGTGATTATGCAGGTAACCGGTATCGACAAGCTCGCGCGCGAAAGCGTCCATCACAGCGACGCCGGATTGTCCCGCTTCGATTGCCCGCACTCGCGCCTCATGGACGGCGTTCAGCTGCTGCGTGGCACGCACAACACCGTTGCGCCACGCATGCCAGATCTGGGGCCGCAATTCCAACCAGCTTTTCCAATAGGAACGCCAATAAACCTCCTGCACAAACTTCTCAACGCTCTCCGGTTTGTGCTGCGCCATGACAACAGCGGCGACCTCATCCTCCAACAACAACCGAGCGCGGATGGCCGGCGAAAGACGGCTTACATGCGGATGACCAGCAAGCACATCGTTGCGGCTGCTGGCGTAACGCCCCGCAATGGGAGCGAACTCGTCCAGACGACGCAATGCCTCTTCCCGCGTGGATGGAAATCCGACATTCACAGCACTGGCTACGACCGTGACGAACTGCACGGATGAATTCTTCCGGATGCCCTGACCGGGCGATGGAAGGAATCCAAACGTTCCGTCGGAAACTTGACGAAGGCAACCAAGTTCAGCTCTGCACGGCTGTCACGCTGGCACTTTACGGATTGGCGCCGGATGCGATCGGTGTGAGTTTCGTAAGCCGCCCGCCGATAATCCATTCCCCGACATAAATTTCGCCATCGGGCCCGAAACACGCTCCGTGTGGACTATTAAACCATCCGGGGCGCACAGATTCCGTGCCGGCAAGGTTTGGCCAACCTTCCGGACAGCGTGGCGGCCACCAACCTCCATCTTCGCGAGGACCAACATCGGGATGATCGCCCAGCGCAGCGATCGGTTCCAGTGTTGCCGCGCGGAGCAGCTTGATGCCCGAAAACAGTTCCGGCACCAGCAACACTCCCTCACGCATGTCGAAACAACAGGGACTGTGCGCGGACAGGGAATGCCGAAGGAAATGGCCGTCTGCGTCGTAGACCACGATGCGATGGTTTGCGCGGTCGGTCACAAACACCTCAGCCATTTTGTTACGCACGAACACGGCAATGCCGTGAGGTTCAGAAAACCGTCCGGCACCTTCAACGCCGTCGAACGTCTGGATCCAGCGGCCGGAATGGTCGTACCTATGCACAAGCCATGAGCCATACCCGTCAGCCACCCAAACATCGCCGTTCAACGGGTTTTGCGCCGCCCACGTTGGCACATAGTTTCCCCCGCGCTCACCCCCGGACCCATAGGCAGGCAGATCGGGTTTCTGCAAGGCCAGCACTTCCCGTCCGTCGAGCGTGGTCTTGATGATTTCATGGCTGTGCTCGTCCACCAACCAGAGAAACTCTTCGCCGTTTTCTTCAACCAACGACATGCCGTGAGCCATAGTGAACCGCTCGCCCCATGCCGATTTGATCACACCGTCGCGCGTACAAACGAGCACTGCGGGTGTGCCATGATGGAAGACGAACACCCGATCCCGGGAAGCACTGTATGCCAGCGCATGCGTCCGGCCGCTGGCGCGCGCCAGATCATTATCGGGAATTCGGACCCAGTTCTCGATCCATTCATACGTGAAACCGCTGCTGTGGATGGTCATGGCGAGGGTCATTTCATCAAAGCCAGAACAAGCCATCAAGTCTGAATCGTCACCGCAACTCCGCACGCCCTTCGCGCATGGCCTGCATGGCGAAACGGGCCTGCTGAAAGGCGCGCCAGCACATGCTGGCAATGAATAACGCGAGGATGCCAAGCCAGATGGATTGCCATTGGTACGCAAGCCAGCCAAGTCCCGCGACGCCAATAAAACCGACCATCGCCGCGATGAGAAGACTGCGCACCGGGCCCAGACCAAACCATAACAACGCCCGAAGGATCTGTCCGCCATCAAGCGGATAGACAGGAAGCAGGTTGAACACGAGGATGGCGGTGTTGATATAAAACAGCGACTCGATAAAACGCGCGGCGTCGGCAGGGGCCTGGCCGGTCATTGCCGCTTGAAACACGGCTCCGCGTGCAAACCAGAGCAAGGGGAACAACGCCACATTCACCAGCGGTCCGGCGGCAATACTCCAGAGCACAGGACCCGGCCGCGGGGGCGGATCCACGTAGGCCACGCCGCCGAGAGGCCAAAGCACGATCGTTTCGGCTCGCCCACCGGTTTGGCGACATGCCAACGCGTGTCCATACTCATGCATCAACACAATGCCGAAGAGGGAAAGATATTCCGCGGCATTCCACAGGCCGGATTCATAGGCCTGCGCACGGTTCGAAAGCGCCCAGATCGCCACAAGAAACCAGGACCAATGAAGATAGACGCGAATGCCGGCGAACCGGAACAAAGCAATGGAACCCTGGGCGTTTGGAAGCATGGGACTTCATCATGGCGAGAAACGCCGCCTGCGCCACCCCGACACAGGTAAAGCATGCGTTTTCTGCGGAGGCGGGATCCGGGGCTTGACGCGAACGGTCCTTCACCGAGGATCGCCATATTATGATCGCCATCCTGATCCAGATCGCCGCGGCTGCTGCAGCAGGCGTTGTGATGGTCTACGCGCTTTGAAGGAGTTCGCTTATTTGCGCGACCCGCTGTTTCTCGGCGCGTGCGCCCTATACGCTGCGAACCGGTTTCTGATTGCGCCACGTGCCGGGGCGGGGTTTTGGACGTCCCACTTTAACGATTTGCTCGTCATCCCCGCAGCGCTTCCACCTCTGCTTGCGTTGTATCGTGCGCTGCGCATTCGCTTGCATGACCGTCCGCCCACTCTCCCTGAGGTTGCGCTACATGCCGCTGTCTGGGCTGCGGTCTGTGAAGGAATCGGGCCGGTTCTTACATCCCGGACGGTCGCGGATCCGTGGGACGTCGCTGCTTACGGAGTTGGCGCAACCGCCGCGGGAATATGGTGGAACTGGGCGGTGTTCCGTCGGCGCACCCCGGAGTGAGCACGCCGGAGCGGGAATTTCTGTGCGCAGCGAAAGCAGCGATCACACCGATTTCCACTTCACCCCGCAGCATTCACGCACATATTTCCCCACGTGGAATTCAAAGATTACTACAAGACCCTCGGCGTGGAACGCAACGCGACGGAGGATGACATCCGCAAGGCGTTCCGCAAACTGGCGCGTCAATACCATCCGGATGTTGCGAAGGATAAATCGACGGCGGAGACCCGGTTTAAGGAGATCAACGAGGCGTATGAAGTGCTGGGCGATGTGGAAAAGCGCCGCCAGTACGACGATCTCGGCAGCGCATGGCAACAAGGCGCAGTGCCGCCACAATGGCGCGGGCGGCGCGCAGCATCCGCAACTCGGTCTCGATATCGAGCCCGTAGCCGGATTTGACCTCGATCACCGCCACACCCTCGGCGATGAGCGCGTCGG
>CAZZCL010000035.1:0-28964 GCA_964652295.1 uncultured Chthoniobacterales bacterium | reverse complement strand
GGTGTGGGACCCGTGGCTGACCAGAACATCAATGGTCAGTCACGGGGACCCGTTTAGCCAGTCTTTTTCATACTAGCGACCCTCTGGACTCGTCAAGAATGGGAGACATCTCAACCTCCTCAAATCTCTTCTCAAGTTGCTGTGATCCGTGCTCAGTGGCAAATACTCGCTCTGACTCGGTGATCGGTATCACCCACAAAAAATCGACTCTATCCCCATCAAGTTCTAGCTCAGTAAATCCTTCGCGCTCGAAGTATGGAGGCGAAGAAATATGATGTCAGCAGCGAGGGCTTTGCGGTCATAGGCATGCCATTCGGAACGGTATGCCACCAATGGAGGAAGGTCGAGTCATCGAATGGCATCTCCGCCAAGCCCTTTAGGACGTTGAACATCCAACCCTGAGGCTCACGCACATACATCATGATCTCCGCGCGCGTTGACATGTGTTCGGCGCACTCGTCGGGCTGAATCTGGCGCACGTTGCTCATGCCGCTGGTGATTAATGTCCAATATTCGCGGTCGCTCGTAGGCTCAAATTGGTAAATGTCGATATGCACCGGCTTAACGTCGGTCGAGTGCATGATCTTCTGGGTCATTGGACCGAAAAAACGCTGATAATGCTGCTCGCGTGGTTCAAGGTAATTGTCGGGATGGGTAAGCATATTTTTCTAGCGGACATGCATATTCAGGCATCGCACGACGAGCGCAAAACGGAATGGCTAAGAACGCGGTGCCGTGATTCCGATGGCATGTCGGAGTGCGCACCCTGTTTTCGGTCTTGTCCGACGTGCGGGACCTGTTCAATATCGTGATCGACGATGTTGGGCAGCAAGGAAGAATCGGTAATTGCTTTGCTCGGGCGCGCGTTAGGCACAGCACGCACGCGTTATCGGTCCGAGCGTGCGTTGAGTTTTCTCACCGATTCCATGCGCGCTGAAGTGGGGTTCCTGCGTGAGGAAGCGGTTTACGCCGTGTTCCGGAAGCGCAACGGGAGCCGGTTTCAACAGATTGAAATCGAGGCGCTGTTGTATGCGATCGGACCTTCGGCGGATTGGGAAGTTCGGGCTGGCGGAGGCGCTTCGGAGACCACGCGGAGTTCGCGCCCGAGAAAGACGGGCGGAGAGCGCGCGCCGAACGTTATGGACTTTATTTATAAGGAACGCCGCAGTCGAACGGCACCGATTCAGCGCGTCTTGTTCGCGCAATTGCATGCAGGCGCCACTCAGCTGGCGGTGTTTAGAGCGGATTGGCTGCCGGACCTCGAGGACCTGGCGCGCAACCCCCTTAAGTGATTCACGGTGCCTTGGAGTGGACCAGTTTTGTGGATTGCGCCGGTCCGACCTCGCTTTGGATGCCGTCGGAAAGATCCGAGCCCCAGAGCTGTCAGGCAGTTTTGGGTGCGGCAAGAGATGTCGCCGGTGAGCTGCGCTCCGTGCGGATGGGCTAGATCAACGCGAACGCCGGCTCCGGATCGGGTGTGCCTGCTGGTGCTTCAGTGGGTATTTTGTCATGGCTTTCGACAATCCTTGCGTCGTGCACGCCACTTGCGCGGGCTTGTAAAGCTGGCGCACTCTCGCCATGGGCGGGTTCCATTGGCGAAGATAGGGCGTGCCCGAGTCCGTTTCGAGGAGTGGCGGGACCAGCCGCAGCTGCCGGAGCGGAAGTTTGCTCCCCAACAGTTGCGGCTTTGCGTGGAGCAGGGTTTTTGCCGGTCGACGGCTCCCGTTTGTCTCGCGGCTCAACAAGAAACAAAGTTCCGTTGGCGAACTCCAGCACATGACCGGCGTCAATGAGCCATCGCAAATCGGCAGCAAGCTCGGCTTTCAGCATTTCACGCGCGCTTTCGGAGAGGTCCGCGTTTCGATCGCGCAATACGAGTTCGTACAGTTTTGGGCGGGTGCACCCGACTTTGCCGCGCAGCAACTCGGCGACCTTCCGAACGCGCGGAGAGAGCCGCTCGTCGTTGGTGCGCAGAGAAACAGGTCGGATGGCGGAGATGTGTACGAAACGTTTTTCGTGTTTGAAAATGTGAAGACCGTTTTTCGACGCGATCGTCGCAATGGCACGCCCGAAATTCTGTGGGAAGCGCATTTCGGTCTCGCGAGCGATGCGGACAGCTTCGCGAAGTCCCGGATCGGCGCCTTTCTCGATGTCGGCTGCGGGCACCTCGAGCTGGGAATGTTCCTCGATCAGAGAGGGAAGAATCTCGGATTGAAAATAGTGGTATGCTGCGTCCTCGCTCGAAAATGTGACTGCGGGCTCAGCCTCGGTGGGTTCATCCGGCGGGTTCTGCGCGACCTCGTCCGGGGCATGCTCTGCCGTGGCGGCGGGTTGAAGTTCGGCGCTGGGATCGACCAATGGTGCATCCACGACTGTGGTGTCTGATAACCCCGCAGGGTTGTCATTGGCTGTCGCAGCAGCGTCGGCGGTGGTTTCAGTGGGTTCATCGGAAGACAGGCTTGAATCGTGAGAATCGAGCGACTCATCGGGCAACGCCGCCTGAGTTTCGACGGGGGTTGGAACTTCGACGATTGCTTCAGCAGCTGGCGCTTCTGCGGGCGGTGTGTCCGATTCCGCTGATGGCGCAGCGTTTCCGGCGTGAGGGGACTGTTCCGTCGCTTCATCTGGTTGTACCGCATTTTCCTCCGCCAGGATGGACGGGGCGGGCTCTGTCACAGAGGGGTCGTGCGACGGTTCGTGCAACGATTTCGATTGATGCACTCGGGCCGACACGGGTTTGAGATACCATGTCTCCCGCTGTCGCGCTTCCTGCTTCCATCGATCGATGACTTCCGGATCGGTAATGGTCTCGATTTTGGCACGGTAATCCTCGAAGCTCATGCGTCGGGCAAAACGTTCTGTGTAAAGTTTGCGCAGGATGTTCTGAAATTCGTGATGGCTCGAGGGCCCCAACAATTTTCCACTGAGCGGACAGCGTGCAACGCTGCCAAAGTTGCCTTTGATTTCCTCGAGAGTTTCGACTTTGCGCCCGAAGAACTCTTCGCCTCGCGCATCGAACAGGGGGCGTCCCAGACGTTCGGCGTTCGTGGTCACAGGCCCACCGCCTTTGGCGCGATAAAGCTTGCCCTCGCGGGCGGTGAGTTTGACGCGATGACGGCCGGGATCGTCGAGAAACATCCGTGCGACCTGAAAAAGCGGGCAGGCCAGCGATGTGGTTTTGATTTGGCGCATAACGCCGCGGGCCAGATCGCGGGGCGGTTCGAAGGCGACATCCACGGGGGCAGGATCCACGGGAGGGCGTGCAGGTCTCGGCGGTCCTGCCGGTTCGCCGTTGCGGCCATGGCGTTGTCGGCGGGGATCGCCACTGCGCCCCGGCTGTGTCCCGCGTCTGTCGGCGGACGTGTCGCGGCGTTGCGCATCTTTGGAATCACGTGAGGGGGGAACAGAACTACCCGGCACTGCGGCGGATGCGGGACGGCGATTTCCGCCGGGGGCACTGTTCCGGTCTCTCTGCGGTTTCCGATCAGAGAAACCGCGTGGAGATCCGTCTCGCCGGGGTGCGGGGGAACGGTCGCGGCGATTATCCCGTCGGTTGTCCTTGCCTTGGCGTCCGCTACGGCGCTCGGTAAAGTCGTCATTTCCCGGATAACGGCCGGGATCCTCAAAGGAATCGTGAGAAATTGTCGGTCCGTTGGAGTCCTCTTTAAGCCAATCGGGTAGGATGCGCAGCTCAAGGGCGCGCTCGAGAGGGAAGGAATCGCTCATCGATTCTCTGATAGGGAAAAAGCAAAGCGGTGTAAACCCCGGACTTGTCACGATTTTGTCGCAGGCCCACCCTCAGGGGAATGGGTTGGGGATACAGATTCTCGAAAAAATATGTTGCACTGCATCGCATTTCCTTTACTTGGCATCTCCTCATGTGAGCGCAGGTAATGCGTCGCCTTGAACCCTTCAGTTATCCAGCCTTTCCTCTCTTAATCTTTTAATTTTCCCTTTTCTATGTCCGAAAAAAGCACCGAAGAACGAGTCAAAGAAATCATTGTCCGCGAACTTGGAGTCAACGAAGAGCAAGTTACTCCGGAAGCGCGCTTTATAGAGGATCTGGGCGCCGATTCGCTCGACCTCGTCGAGGTTGTGATGGAGTTCGAGGAAGAGTTTGGCATCAAGGTGCCCGATGAAGACGCCGAAAAGCTCCAGAGCGTTGGCGATGTGGTGAAGTATATCGACGAAAAAAGCGCCAGTTGAACCCGGCGGGAACGTCGCGGACTGAACCGGCTTGTTGGACTTAAGCCTGGAGATTTTGCGCGGTTTGCGTGCTTCATGTTCAGCACGACCATGTTCGATCGCCGGGTGCGGTCATTTCGGGTATGTCTTCCCGGTGCCAATTGCCCCAGTTCGTGTTTTGTCCTGTTGGCGAACCGTGCCCTTCCGTGCCATGCTGATTGATGTTTAGCGACTCGGACTTTGAATATGCGGCGGAGAATACGGAGATCCTCCGGCAGCCCGACCGGCGAATACGAACCTTTGGCGACACCTCGTTTGATTTTATTCTCATCTCCGAGCTGATGGATGAGGTGGATCGCATCCGGGTGCGCAATGGACGCATCGACGCGCAGCGGCCGACGATTCTTTCTCCGGAACAATCCGCGAAGCTCCTTGTGGAAGGGTTGGGAACTGATGAGGAAGGGTTTTCTGAGTGGGCTCGCAAAAACACGGGCCGTTTCGCCTTTTTGAGGTACGGCTTTCAGGTGCGTGCCTCGCGCATGAACGAGGAGATCGTTAGCAATTCGCTCGAAGGCGTGATCCAACGCGTGATGCAGGGCGGGCCGGGCGAGTCGCAGGGCCATGCAGTTATCCGCGGGGTGGATGATGCGTGGCAGGTTTGCCTGTTAAAGTTTACCTTGGATCTGGTGCAGAAATCGGCCCCCGACAATTTTAGCGATTTAAAGCGCAACGGTCTCCTGTAGCCTCCCGGGATTCGTCGCAGTCGTCTCTGTTCCATGGCGCGCATACTTGTGGTCCTTTTTCTTGTGGCAGGCCTCGCGGCGGGGGGATGGTTTGCGTGGAGCCGTGTTGGATCCGGGAGTGCCGGACCCGGTCATGCCACAGAGCAGCCGCCCGCACCCACGCCGCCCCCCGACCCGCTTGATGGACCACTGCGGGACGCTCTGGTGCATGTGCGCGCCGGGCGATCTACCGAGGCGGTTGCTTTGCTCACTCCGTTGTTGCGCACAGGCCATGTTTCCCCGCGCTTCGACGAACTGAAGGCGATCGTGGGCGAATTGAATCTCGCGGATTTTCTGGCCGCGAAAGAAGGCGCGGAGAAAATTGTGCATGATGTGGTGAGTGGCGATACCATCAGCGCCATCTCTGCGAAACATGGAGTGAGCGGCGAACTGATTGTCCGTGTAAACAATTTGCCGGGAGTAAACCTGCGCATCGGCCAGCAACTCAACATTCCGCCTGGGGAATTTTCCGCCGTCGTTTCCATCGGCGCGAAAACGGCAGCCGTCTTTCGTGGAACGCGATTTTTCAAAGAGTACATGCTGAACGCCGTCTCATTGCCGCGCGGTGTAAAGACAGGCGATCGGCTTGAAGTTCGCGAAAAAGTGGCGTGGAGCGGTGGCGAACGCGTGCCGTTCGGAGTCCCGGCCTATGTGGGCTCTGCGAAGTGGATCGTGTTGAATGCACCCGGTACCGCATTTTATGCGGATCAATCAGAGGATGCGCGCGATGTGAATCCGCCCGGGGCCGGATTTGCGATGGAGCCTGCGGATGTGTCCGAGCTTTTTCTTTTGTTTTCCATGGGCTCCATTGTTCAAATCGATTTCTGACATGGAACCGCAGCCTCTTCCGTTTGAAAAACCGTTGCTCGACCTGCGCAGACAACTTGATGAGTTGAAACGGCATAGCGGCGAAAGCGCAGTGGATGTCGAGGTGGAGATCCGGGCGATTGAGAAAAAGATTGCCGTGACGCGGCAGGAAATCTATCGGGAGTTGAGCCCGTGGCAGCGAGTGCAGATTGCCCGACACACCGGGCGTCCGTTCGCACTGGATTTTGTCGAGACATGCTTTACAGATTTTGTGGAGCTGCATGGCGATCGCGTTTTTGGTGATGACCCGTCGATGCCCGCAGGTCTGGCCACGCTCAACGGGCGGCGTTGCGTCGTGTTGAGCCATCAGAAGGGCCGTAATCTTAAGGAAAATCTCCATCGAAACTTTGGCAGTCCGCATCCGGAAGGATATCGCAAGGCGCTGCGATTGATGCGTTTGGCCGATAAATTTCGCCTGCCGATCGTCTCGTTGATAGATACGCCCGGCGCTTATCCTGGTGTCGGCGCCGAGGAGAGACACATTGCCGAGGCCATCGCCGTGAACTTGCGTGAGATGATGCGTTTCGAGGTGCCCGTGGTCGCAGTGGTGATTGGAGAGGGCGGATCGGGGGGCGCGCTTGGCATTGGTGTGGCCAACAGGGTTTTAATCATGGAAAACGCCTACTATTCGGTGATCAGCCCGGAGGCGTGTTCAGCGATCCTTTGGAAAGACCGCAAGCATGGCGCCGAGGCCGCCGATGCGCTACGCCTGACTGCATCGCATCTTCTCGATCTGCAGCTGGTCGATGAGGTTATTCCCGAGCCGGAGGGTGGCGCTCACAATGATCCGGCGGCCGCCTGTCAGGCCGTCGGGGAGGCGCTTGATCGCCATCTCACAGCGTTGATCCAGCTCAGTGGCGGCGAGTTGAGAACACAACGCTACGAGAAATTCCGCCATTTCGGGACATTTGTGGAGGAAACCGTTGTTGCGCCACATCCCAAGGGTGGGACGGCTGGATCCTGACCCGCGCGTTGCTTTGGCACGGTTCGCCGGTCATCAGGGGGTTGTGCAGGGCCCGGCTTGTTGCGAACATATGCCATGTCGATTCCCGGTTTCGTGATCCGAAATGCCCTGCGGAACAAGCGCCGGTTTGCGTTGTCGACCCTCAGCGTGGCGGTAAGCCTATTCCTGTTGGTCACGCTTCTTGTCGGTCTACGCGAATTGACGGTGCCGCCAACCGGTGCGGGTGCTTCGCTTCGCATCGCGGTGCCCAGCAGGGTGTCCCTCGCTACAGATTTGCCCGCGCGTCAGGGCCCCCTGATCGCAGCAAGTCCCGGAGTGACGACGGTAACGCCGATGACGTTCTTCGGCGGCAAACTTAATGGCAAAGAATCGTTTGGCGTGGCTCAGTTTGGAATTCATGCCGGGAAATTCCGTGAGATTTTCGTTGAAGCCGAGGTTGAGGAGGATGCCTTCGAAGCGTGGAGACGGTCGCGCCAGGCTTGCATCGTGGGCCGCGATGTCGCGCAGCGGGAAGAGATCCGTGTCGGCGACCGCATCACCTTGGAGGGTGAAATCTACCCGGTGAACCTTGAGCTGGAAGTGGTTGGCATCTACACAATCGCCGATTCATCGGCGGCAGACACCATCTTCTTTCATCATGAATACCTCGACGAAGCCCTTGGTGGCGAAGGGCGGGTTGGCATGTGGTGGGTCATGGCCGAAAACGCCGAGGTGGTGCCGCGCGTCATCGATGCCATCAACGCGCGATTCGCTAACACATCCTCGGAGGTGCGCGCGGAAACCGAGCGCCAGTTTCAGATGGGATTCATTTCAATGCTTGGCAGTGTGCAATTGATTATTGGGGCCGTGTGCAGCGTTGTCGTATTTGCAGTGGCGCTGGTTACAGCCAGCACAATGAGCATGGCTGTCCGCGAACGGTTCCGGGAGCTGTCAATTCTCAAGGCTGTGGGATTTAAGCGTCGCGAGATCGGTTTGTTGATCCTTGCGGAGAGTTTCGGTCTTGCCATGGCCGGAGCAGCGATCGGCATCGGCGGTGCAGCATGGCTTTATTCGACGGGCATTATGACAGCGGCCACGCGCGGGTTTTTCCCGGTGTTCGAAGTGACCCCGGCCATTGCGGGGACGGCGCTGCTTGTGGCCTGCCTGCTCGGCGTAGTGGCCAGCGCGGCACCGGCGCGCGCTATCGCGCGGTTGAGCGTTGTGGACGGCTTGAGAAGCCTCGATTGATCCCAGCATGACGGTTGCCTGGTCCTATCATTTGCGAAATGCCGTGGCACGTTGGCGTTCCACGGCGGCGACGGTGGGCGGTATTGCCGTGGTCGTTCTGGTCTTTGCCTTGCTCGAGGCGTTGGCGGCGGGAATAGAAACCATCGGGGCCAATACTGGAGATCCACGCAATCTTCTGGTTACCCGCCGCGGCGCGACCGCGGAAACGACCAGCCAGGTCACGCTCGAGCAGGCGCGAACGCTCCGTTATCTGCCGGGGATTGCCCGAGACGCGGCTGGAGAGCCGCTGGCGTCTGCCGACCTGCTCATCGTCGTGAATCTGCCGCGCACTGCAGCCGGTGACGACGCAAACGTCCAGCTCCGCGCAGTGTCTGCGACGGGTCTTGCACTTCGTCCCCAGGTGCGTCTGGTGGCAGGACGCTGGTTTCGTCCGGGCCAACGGGAGGTGGTGGCGAGCGACCGGCTTGCCGCCCGGTTTGCAAGCCTGCGTCCGGGGGCCGTGTTTGCAAGCAGCGGACACGAGTTCACGGTTGTGGGGACTTTCGACGGCGGGGAAAGTGCCTTCGATTCCGAGGTTTGGCTCGACGCCGACGAAGCGCGCGCTGCGTTTGATCGGGACAACTATTCCAGCGTTGTGTTGCGTCCCGAAAATTCGGTGGCCCGGGAAGAGCTGGTGCGACGGATCGAAACCGATAAACGCCTCAAGCTTCGGGCGCAGGCCGAGTCGGAGTATTACGCCAGTCAAACCACAACGGCTGTGCCACTGAAGGTTCTCGGCCGATTCCTTGCCGTTACGATGTCGGTTGGCGCATGTTTTGCCGCAATGAACACCATGTATGCCGCTGTAGGGGCGCGCACGCGCGAGATCGGGACGCTGCGTGTGTTGGGGTTCGGCCGCGCGGGCATCCTTGCAGGTTTTATGGTGGAGGGAACTCTTCTTGCTCTGGCAGGCGGCATAATTGGCTGCGCACTGTCGCTGCTGGCCCAACCCGCAATGACAGCCTTCGGCGTTTCCCTTGGCACAATCAACTTCGACACCTTTAGCGAGACGATTCTGCGTTTTTCCGTGACGCCTGCAGTTGCCGTCAAGAGCCTGCTTTTCGCAGCAGCACTGGGTTTGGCAGGCAGTTTTCTTCCCGCGATCCGCGCTGCGCGCCTTCCGGTGATCGGGGCCCTCCGCGCGGTCTGAAGGTGCTGCAGGACGAATGTCCACCGCTTGCGGCAATCGCCTCTTCGGCAGACGCGGCGGTGGGCTTACCGCAAACGTGTCGCACGTGCGACACGTTTGCGGGGAGAGGTGGGGCGGTGCAATCCCTGCCTTGCGACATCCCGGGGTTGGTTTATCCTGTAGATGCTATGGCACACGAACTTCCCAATCTTCCTTATGCGCCGGACGCGCTTGAACCTCATATCGACGCGCGCACGATGGAAATCCATCACGGCAAACATCACAATGCGTATGTGACAAACCTGAACAAAGCCCTCGAGACCGCTCCGGAGTTGGCGGGTAAAAGCGTTGAAGAGTTGATCCGCGATCTGGCGAGTGTGCCGGACGCCATCCGGACGGCGGTGCGTAACAATGGTGGCGGGCATTGGAATCACACATTCTTCTGGTCGATCATGGGTCCGGGCGCCGGTGGGGCTCCATCCGGACCCCTGGGCGACGCCATTAATTCGTCCTTTGGGAGTTTCGATGAGTTCAAGACGAAATTTGAAGCTGCCGGAGCGGGCCGTTTCGGTTCCGGCTGGGCGTGGCTGGTCAAAACTGCGGGTGGAAAGCTTGAAATCGGTAGTACCGCCAATCAGGATAATCCGCTCATGGGGAAAGCGGTGTCGGGGCTCGAAGGCTCGCCGGTTATCGGCGTGGATGTCTGGGAGCATGCCTACTATCTGCTCTACCAGAATCGCCGTCCCGACTACATGAAGGCATGGTGGAACACCGTGAACTGGGAGAAGGCCGCAGCCAATTTTGCGGCCTGACTCTGGCGCGAAATCTTCCGCAGGATTTTAAGGTCGAAAATCTGCCTCGGATCGAAGCGGAGCAGTCAGCATATGCTTGTTGGACCTGCTCCGACTTCTCAGGTTTCGTACGCCCACAGGTCGTCTCGCGTAATCTGGTCAGCGGGCGCCAGTCTGTCGTGTCGTTCCTCGACGCTGCCGATGTCGTCCCCGTCCTTGTAGAGTTCAAACAAGGCGATGAGGTCGGCATCTACGAACTGCGCCGAGATGGGCCGGTACAGAAGTTGAGGGAGCTTCTCCGAACAACACCCGATGTCTTGTCGGGTTTGGACGGTCGATAGGCGGTCGTTTTTACCCTGAGCCTGAATCGGTAACACGTACTGGCGTCCGCGTTTGGCAATGCCGACGTTAATTTCCTCAATTTAGACTTGGACCAGTCCTGTGACGGTGCTTCGCACGTGGCTTTGCAGTGAGTAGGCGGCGATACCGAGGAAGATGTCGGGTAGACGGTATTAGCGCACCTTTGCGAGCAAGGCCTGTTCGTCGGACAGGGCATAGGCGGAAACGATTTCCGGCGTCGCGTCGGGAATTTTGGTGGCCGCCAACTGGGAATGGGGAAGTATGCGATTGACAGCTGGCAGCCGGAAAGTGTGCTGCGACTTTCCACGGCCCTCGATGACCCATTCCTTTTCGGCGGGTTGTGTTCGGGCAATGGCGTCCGGCAAAGCCATGCGGTAACGAATCGAGTAGATCGCGTCGCCCAAACGTTTTGGCAGCTTGATCCGCAGTCTTTTGGCCGCCGTGGTTAACGCGTCTCGAGTCGTAGGTTGAACACCGAAGCTGTCGTGCATAATCGGATGTACACTGCCCTCCCCGGTACGCCACCGAATCGCTCCTCATGAGATCGTCTCATCCTTCCGCATCTGGAAGCTCAGCGAGAGCATCCGCACACGTCGGTGTTGGGGTCTTTCCGTTCCGGCCAATGAGATTGAACGGCTTTCTCCGATCCTCTATCGCGGGTACGTACCGCCACCATGTTTGCTACGGGGTGCTCTTTTTTGAGGTCGACAACTCAGAGTTCGTGGCGCTGGACCAATCGCGCGATGTGAAAGGACCAGGCTGGGGCGCTTTGTGCAGCGGCGGATCAGACAACGCGCGGATTGAGTGGGGTATCGATGACCTGACCGATCTGTGCGCCGGGGCACCATGCGTTCCAATCCCGTTTCTGCGCTTCGCTGCGCGGTTCGGCGAGTTTCATCTCAGAATCCATGTAGATCACTGTCATCACTTCGCGCGGATACGCGAGGGTGTTGGGCCCGGCTCGATGGAAAAGGTAGCCAAGATGGAAGCTCACTTCGCCGGGTTCGTATGGCGACTCGTCGATTTCGCAGTTCGAGAGTTTCATGGCTTCGGAAATGCGTTTTTCGCTTTCATCGCCGATTGTGAGATGGCGATTATCGAGAATTCTGTGGCTTCCCCGGGCGAACGCCAACGGGCCGTTCCCAAAGGGAACGGCGTGGAGAGGCACCCATGTGGTGACAGTCAGTTCGCTGGCAAGCGGCCAGTAAACCTGATCGACGTGCCACGGGGTATAACCGCCGCCGGCTTCCTTGTAGAGAGCCTGATCGTGATAGAGGCGCACGCCGTGGGTGCCCAGCAGATCGCGTGCAATGCCGGCGAGTCGCACGGAGAACACGAACTCTTTAACCCGCTCGCTGTGCGTCCAGAGGTTTATGACCTGAAGAAACGCTTTGCTGTAGGTGTTGCGGTGTTCAAGTGGCGTCTGGTTGTTGTTAAGAGACTTGACGAGGCTGGTGATTTCATCGCGGTAATGCTGCAGGGTGTCGGGGGTGAAAACATTTTTAAGCTTGATGAAGCCGTCTTTTCGGAACTGCGCGATTTGCTCCTGGGAAAGTGGGAAGGGCCGATCAATTTGCTCCGGTTTGCCAACTGCGGATGGCTCAAACGTCGCAAGGGATGGTGTGTTCATACAACAAAGAGATTGGCATTGGCAGGCATGATGCGCTTGTTGGTGGGGTGCAAATATTTGTACTAGTTTAACTTATGCGCGCGGTCCGGGAACTGTTGGCAGGCAAAGCAGATGCGAGTTTTTGCGTATTTGGGGTAAACGCATCGGCGTTTCGGCATCCTTACCATTATCATCCCGAGATTGAGCTAACAGCCGTGCTGGAAAGTCGTGGGCAGCGGTTGGTTGGGGATCACTTGGACGATTTCGCGCCGGGAGACGTTGTGCTGATCGGCTCGGGGGTACCACATCAGTATTTCCGATCAACGGGTCGACGCGCACGGGCTGTGGTGCTGCAGTTTGGTCCGGCGCTTGCAGAACGGGTTTGTATGGATGTCCCTGAAATGGCTGGGGTCTGGCGTTTGTTGGGGCGGGCGGGCCGCGGGTTGCATCTGGCAGGACCCGCCAGGGTGAAGATCGCGGCTGGGCTCGGTAAGCTGCAAGATCTCTCGGGTGGAAACCGGTTTGCGGCGTTCATCGCACTGTTGGTGGCCATGGCGGAAGCGTCGGGATGGCGCGAGCTGGCATCGCGCTCGTGGGTTAGCGACGAGAAGAGCGGGCCGTCTTCCGGATGGCGGATTGCGAAGGCCGGGGCGTGGATTGAGCGGCATTTTCTGGAACCGCTGACTCAAGCGGGCGCTGCAAGGCAGGTTCACATGAGTCCACAGGCGTTCTCACGCTTTTTCCGTCGGCATACCGGACGCACATTCCAACGGTTTGTGAACGAACTGCGAATCGGGCATGCTTGCCGATTGTTGATGGAGACGGACCTGACGGTTTCGGAGGTTGCCTTGGAATCGGGGTATTCGAACCTGTCCAATTTCAACCGGCGCTTCCGTGAGTTGCGCGGGTTGGCACCGCGGAAGTTTCGGCGTTCGACCGCTCTTGCGGAGCGCGAGGGCAACGCATCTGCCGGGCGGCGATGAAGGTTAAATCGGTACGGATTTTTCGCTCGACGCGCGTAGTTTCGCACGGATCGCGTGCGATGATGACAGTATAAGTATGATGCGTGCCCCTGATTTTGGACAGGTGTTAAAGGTGTTGCGGAAGGAACGTCCGGAGCGTCCCGTGTTGTTCGAATTTGTCATTGCGCAGCAATACCTACGGCAAATTCTGGAGCGGGATGGCGGCCGTTGGATTGACCCGGAGCGGACACCGATGGATGGCGTGCGCAACTGGATTGAGGGGTTTCGGGCTGCCGGTTACGATTTTGCCACGTTTCCGATGTGGCAGGCCGATCTATTGCAGTTTGGCGAGAAGGATCGTGAGCATCTTGCAAGCGTGGGAATGGCGCACGGCGGCGTCATCACCGACCGGGAAAGCTTCGAGCGTTTCCCGTGGCCGGATGCGGCCGCCGGCGATTATGGGATTTTCGATCGTGCGCAGGCCGTGGTGCCCGAAGGAATGAAACTCGTCCTGTTCTCGCCCGGTGGTGTTCTTGAGAATCTTGTCGAACTCGTAGGATACGAGGAGTTGTGCTACATGCTGGCGGACGACGAGAGTCTGGTGAAAGACATCGTTGAGGCCATTGGATCGCAGCTTCTGACGTTCTATCGACGCTCAATGGCGCACGAAATCTTCGGTGCAGCCTTTGTAAACGACGATTGGGGTTTTAAAACCCAGCTCTTTCTTGCGCCGACCCAATTGCGGGAGCTGATTTTCCCGTGGCACAAACGCATTGTCGAAGCCATTCACGGCTGTGGAAAGCCGGCGATTCTGCATTCGTGCGGAAACATGGAAGCCGTTTGGGAAGACATCGTGACCGAGCTGCGTTTCGATGGGAAACATTCCTACGAAGACACAATCCAGCCGGTGGAAGAAATCTACGATCGGTTCAACGGGCGGCTTGCCATTATGGGAGGGATCGATCTGGATTTTCTTTGTCGGGAAACGCCGGAGGCGGTGTATCGCCGGAGCCGGGCGATGCTTGAGCGGGCAGCGGATTGTGGGGGGTATGCGCTGGGCAGCGGCAATTCGATCCCGGCATACGTGCCTTTTGAAGCGTATGATGCCATGCGGCGCGCCGGGTTGGACGGATAGTACGAGAGATGTCCCGCCAACAATCTCGGATGGAGGCGCGGCTTAGATGTTTTCCCCAAGGAACGTGTGGATGCCGCATTCGGACTTGTCGAATCCGGTCCAGCGGCCAGCGCGTTCGTCTCCGCTTTCGCCTGCCTGCCGTGTGCAGGGGTGACACCCGATACTGCGATAACCGCGATCGGTGAGGGGGTTGTAGGGAATGTTTCGGGTGCGGATATGTTCCCATACCGCCTCGCGACTCCAGTTCGCGACGGGATTGACCTTTAGGATGTAGCGATCGCGAAGGACGTCGAAATGGTAAAGTTCGAGGATGCCGGTTTTTGAGCGGTCGCCGGATTGATCGCGCCGAAGGCCCGTAATCCAGACGTCGAGCGAGTTAAGTTTGGTTTGCAGTGGCAACACCTTACGGAGCGTGCAGCAGAGGTCGGGGTTGCGTTCCCAGAGTTTGGGGCCGTGTTCCTGCGCCTGATCCTCGACGGATTGAGATGGGGCAAGGCTTTCGATTGTGCGATTGAAGAAGCTCTCGAGTCGGCGTTTGAGGTCGAGCGTTTCAGAAAAAAGCAATCCGGTATCGATCGTGAAGATGGGGAAGGGGAGGCCGGCGCGCACGGCGTGATCGATTATGACGAGACCGGCACCCTGAAAACTGGTGCCAATTGCGGCTCCGGCCCCGAACTCGGCCCAGCACCAGCGCAGGATGTCCTCGAGTGACTCGGATTCAAAGCGTTCAGAGAGGGAATGAACGTCAAGGGGATGATCTTTGAGATTGAAAGCCATTGGAACTTGGCGTGGCAGGAGCGGGTGTGGACGGGGCGCGGCGTTTTCTCCACAGTGGGTACGCTTCTGCTGAGTGCATTGCGCCGTTGCAACAGGATGTCTGCGCGGGCGAACCCTTAGGCAGCCAGCGCGTGATTCAATGCAATTTTACGCCAGATTGCGTGCGGCATCCACCACTGCCTGCGTATGGATGCCAAGTTCCTGCATAACGATTGCTCCGGGAGCGCTGAGGCCGAAGCGCTCTATTCCGATCACTGTGCCGGATGAGCCGGTGTACTTGTGCCAGACATGCGGGACGCCCGCTTCGATGGCCACGCGGTGCGTGCAGGTGGGGGGGAGAATTTCGTCGCGATATGCGGCGGGCTGACGGTCAAAGCGTTCAAGACAGGGGGCAGAAATCACGCGTGTGCCTGTGCCGAGTTGTTCGGCTGCGGCAAGTGCATGCTGAAGCTCTGAACCGGTGGCGAGTAGGATGTATTCGAGCTTTCCGGATTCGCGCCTCGCAATGTAAGCCCCGCGCTCCGTGCCATGCCGGCGTTCTTCGGCGGGGATTGTGTCAAGCGCGGGAAGATTCTGGCGTGTAAGGATGAGCGCAGTGGGACCGTCTGCACGGCTGAAGCCAGCGGCGAATGCGCCGGCGGTTTCTTCAGCGTCGGCAGGTCGGATGACGTCCAGATTTGGTATGAGCCGCAGAGCGCTTACCATTTCGACGGGCTGATGGGTTGGGCCGTCTTCCCCGACGCCGACCGAATCGTGGGTGAAAATGTAGGTAACAGGGAGGCGTGAAAGCGCGGCCAGCCGGATTGCGGGACGCATGTAATCGGAAAACACCAGGAAGGTGGCCCCGGAGGCCTGGAACGTGCCATCGTAGGCGATGCCATTGAGGATTGCGCCCATGGCGTGTTCACGGATGCCGAACCGGATGTTGCGTCCCGCCCGGTTTTGCGATGTGAAATCTCCGCCATCTGCGAGGTAATTGTTTGTGGAGCCGTGCAGATCGGCGCTGCCGCTCATGAGTTTGGGAAGCTTCGCGGCCAGTGGTTGGAGGACTGCCTGACCCGCCTTGCGCGTGGCAAGTTTGGCGCCGGGCTCGGATGGTGGGATCGCGGACAACAGCTCAGCGAACGGGATGGTGGCGGTTGCCTGCTGGAGTTCCGTTGCGAGGCCGGGATTGGCTGTGCGCCATTGGTCGAAGAGGGTCTGCCATTCCGCATGGTGCCGTGCGAGATCGGCCGAGCGCGCTGCGAAATGCGAGCGCACGTCATCGGACACAAACCATGGGTCGTCGGGCAGCCCCAGATTTCGGCGCGCTTCGACGGCGTGTTTGGCACCGCTTTCGCCGTGGGCTTTGGCAGTGCCGGCGACTTCGGGGATGCCCTTGCCGATGAGTGTGCGTGCGATGATGAGCTTGGGGCGTCCGTCGTCGCTGGCTTTGGCTCCGGCAACCGCTTCTGCGATCTTAAACATGTCGTGTCCGTCGATTGTGATGACGTCGAAGCCGATTGCGGCATAGCGCGCTGCGGTGTCTTCGCTTTGTGTGGCGCTGGCCATGGCGTCGAGAGTGACACCGTTGGAGTCGTAGATGAGGATGAGATTATCGAGGCCAAAATGTCCCGCGAAGGCCGAAGCTTCCATGGCGACGCCTTCCTGGAGACATCCGTCGCCGGCGACACAGACGATGTGATGATCGAAGATTTTGTGGTTTGCCGTGTTGTATTTTGCGGCGGCCATCTTTGCGGAGACAGCCATGCCGACCGCGTTGCCGACGCCCTGGCCGAGCGGGCCGGTCGTCGCTTCCACACCCGGTGTATCGCGAAACTCCGGATGTCCGGGCGTCTTACTGTGCAGCTGGCGAAAGTTGCGGAGTTCCTCCATGGGAAGGTCGTAGCCGGCAATGTGAAGCCAGGCATAAAGAAACATGCTGCCATGGCCGGCGGAAAGAACGAGCCGGTCGCGGTTGATCCAGCGTGGCTCGGCCGGATTGTAAGACAGAGCATGACCGAAGAGCACGGCCCCAATCTCCGCGCAACCCAAGGGGAGACCGAGATGACCGCTGGAACTGGCATGGACCGCATCGATGGCCAGACCGCGAGCCTGGTCCGCGGCCTTGGAAAACAGATCTGTATTCATGACGTATCTTGGCGGAGATACCGGAGAGCGCGCCATCTGTCAAAAGGTCTGCGCAGGCTGGGGAGGATCAGGAGTCACGCTGAAGGATGGATTCGGCGATGGCGCGCAGCGTCCGTGCCTTGGGACCGAACGGTTCAAGACACTGCAGTGCCCGTTGCGTGAGCCTTGTGGCCTCGCGTTGGGAGGCGTCGAGACCAAGGAGCGCGGGATAGGTGGCTTTGCCCGCTTCACGATCTTTGCCTGCGCTTTTTCCGAGTTTTTCGCTGGGTTGAGTGATGTCGAGGATATCATCGACGATTTGGAAGGCGAGACCGAGGTGCCTGCCGAACTCGCCAAGGGCATGGACGCGGGTGGGCACAGCGTTTGCCGCCATGGCTCCGAGACGGAGGGAGACTGCCAGAAGTGCGGCGGTTTTTCCGTTGTGAATAAAACGCAAATCGACAGTGGGTATGGTGCGGCCTTCGGCTTCCATATCGGCCACCTGCCCTGCAATAAGGTTCAGATGACCGGCGGCGGCTGCCAGTTCGGCAATGTAGGCGGCGGCAGGATAGCGCTTGGCGGGCGGTGCGCCCGACGCGATCTCAAACGCCTTGGTCAGGAGCGCATCGCCTGCGAGTAGTGCGATTGCCTCGCCGAAAACGGCGTGAGACGTGGGTTTGCCGCGGCGGAGATCGTCGTCGTCCATGCAGGGTAGATCGTCATGGATCAGAGAGTAGGTATGAATACATTCAATCGCGCAGGCGAGGGGGATGGCTGTCTGGGAGGTCGCGCCGCAGCATTCGGCGGCGGCGATGCAGAGGATGGGGCGAAGACGTTTTCCGCCGTCCAGAAGGCTGTAACGCATCGCCTTGTGTAATGTGGCCGGCTTACGTGATGCCGGGGGGAGATACGAAGCCAGCGCACGTTCGATGCGGAGGCGATGGGCGGCCAGATAAGCGCCGGTATGCATGAGCCGCATTGTGGAGGCGGGTCGGGTCAGGCGTCAAGCAGCCCCCGTTGTGCCAATGGAGTGTGCAGCCGCGCGCGTGCCGCATCGAGAATGGTGTAGAGCGTGGCAGTGCTGTGGCAGGGGCGAGGCAAAAATTGGGGTTGCCGAAAACGCGGGGCAGAGAGAGAGGGAGAGGGGATGGAAGACCCCAAAGCGCGTTATCCAAAGGTTACCGTGGGTGAGTTTTACGAGAACCACCACGTGGATCTTGAAATGCAGCTTGTGGGCGAGTCCTATGGGATGGATCGGCGGATTCGCGAACCCACGATCAATCGTCCGGGACTGGCCCTTGCCGGTTTTCTGAATTATTTCGCACGGCATCGCGTTCAGGTATTTGGCAGCGCGGAGATGGCCTACTTAAGGGGGTTGGATCCAGATGACCAACGGCGCCGGATTCAGGGGGTCTGCATGGCGTCGGTGCCGGCGCTGGTGATCGCGCGCAACAGCCCGGTGCCCGAAGTGTTGTGCGAAGAGGCGGCCAGGGCTCGGCTGCCGCTGTTTCGTACGCCGATGATCACGATGAAGTTCATTAATGCCGCCACGATCCGACTGGAGCTCGACTCCGCGCCAAGCGTAACCCAGCACGGCAGCATGATGGAGGTGCAGGGAGTGGGAGTGCTCATCCGGGGCTCCAGCGGTGTGGGCAAAAGCGAGTGCGTGCTTGGTTTGATTGAGCGCGGGTACAGCCTTGTCGCCGACGATGTGACGCGATTGCGCAGCATTGAGGGGCGGGAATTAATTGGGAGTGCGCCGGAGTTGACCCGCAATCACATTGAGGTGCGGGGGCTTGGCATCATTAATGTTGCTGCCATTTTCGGCGTGAAAAGCATTCGGCTGGAAAAACGCCTCGATCTGGTCGTGACATTGAAGATGTGGACGGAAATCGAAGAGATCGACCGGATCGGGCTCGAGACGGAGCACTTCCGCATTCTTGGAATAGATGTGCCGCACGTGACCGTACCGGTGCGGATCGGGCGCGATGTTTCGCGTCTGGTCGAGGTTGCTGCTCTCGATCAAAAGCTAAAATCCCTTGGACAAAACAGCGCTCAGGAATTTAATCAGCGCTTGCTCTCTGCGATGAATAAGCGGAGCGATTAGTTTAATATGCCGCGCTGCCCGCTCTCCCCTGATCGCAAGACGTCATCAGGCGGGTATCCCGTTTCGGGCCACGCATCCCAACTTTGCAAACTCCAACGAACGCCATGACCGGACAAACGGCCGAATCGGACGATACGAAACTGACGCGCGAACTCACGATTGTGAATTCGCTCGGCCTGCACGCGCGGCCAGCTGCCATGTTTGTGAAGACAGCAAGCCGGTTTAAGGCGGAGATTTGGGTGGAGAAAGATGGGGAACAGGTCAATGGCAAGAGCATCATGGGGCTGATGATGCTGGCTGCGGGCAACGGCTCGAAGCTCACAGTCAGCGCGGAGGGTGCCGACGCCGCGGAGGCGCTGGACGAACTGGCGCGCATCGTGGCTGAGAAGTTCCACGAGGATTGAGGGGGAGCACGGCAGACATGGCGGAGGCTTGTCCCATGTTCGTTTTGCCAGGGAGTCCGCCCTGCGGCTCCGCGATTCCGGCTACGAAAGGAGAGGCGGCATGAAACGCCGCGACGGATCCCCGGCTGCGGAGGTCGTGTTGCGCGGTATCCCGGCGGCGGCGGGCATTGCCCGCGGACCGGTAATCATCCTGCGCTCCGAGGACGAAGACGCCCCGTCATACTCAATCAACGAAGAGGATATCGGTGCCGAGATCGCCCGGCTCGAGCAGGCGCTGCTTTCTACGCGCGCGCAAATTCTCGAAACGCAGACCCAGATTGCAACCGCCATTGGTGCGCATGACGCCGCAATCTTCGATGCGCATCTGCTTGTCGTGGAGGATCAAACGCTGATCGAGGAAGTTGTGAAATGCATCCGCGAAGATCTGCAGAATGCGGAACAGGCATTTGGCAGTGTGGCGGAACGTTATGCCAAGACATTGTCCGAGATCGACGATACCTACCTTCGGGAGCGGGCAGTGGATATTCGCGACGTGACGCGCCGCGTCATCCGCAACCTGCTCGGGCGAGAGCGCGAGACAATCGATACGACACATCCGTACATTCTCGTTGCCGAGGATTTGACCCCGGCGGACACCGTGGCACTCGACCGCGCGCTTGTACTCGGCTTTGCCACGGAAGCTGGCAGCGGCATTTCGCATACTGCCATTATGGCGCGTTCGCTGGGCATCCCGGCGGTGGTCGGTTTGCGTGGTGCCCTGCACCGGCTGCGAACAGGGGACGAGGCCTTGCTCGATGGCAAGGAAGGCAAACTCATTCTTCACCCGGCGGAGGCCACGCTGGCCGACTATGGCCAGCGGGAAACGGCGCTGAAAGCCGTGGAGCAGACCCTCGAAGGTCTGAGGGATACGGAAAGCCGCACGCGCGATGGAAAGGCCATCGTGTTGTCGGCCAATATTGAACTCACACAGGAAGTGCACGGCGTGAAGGAGCACGGCGCAAGAGGCGTGGGATTGTATCGCACCGAGTTTTTCTTTTTGAACCGAAGCGGCTTGCCGGATGAGGAAGAGCAGACGGAGAATTATCTCGCCATCGCCAGGGCGTTGCATCCCGATCCGTTGATCATCCGCACCCTTGATGTGGGCGGGGACAAATTGTTGCCAAGGCGCTACACGCACGAGGAGGAGAACCCATTTCTGGGATGGCGCGCCATCCGGTTTTGTCTGGAGGAGACAGCCATATTTAAGACGCAACTGCGGGCCATTCTGCGGGCGAGCACTGCGGGCAATGTCAAAATGATGTACCCCATGATTTCCGGGATCGAAGAGTTTCGTCTGGCTAATCGCTTGCTGGAAGAGTGCCGAGGTGAACTGCGGCGGGAAGGGCTCGCATTTGCGGAAGACATGGATGTAGGCGCCATGATCGAGGTGCCGACTGCTGCAATCTGTGCGGACATTCTGGCGCGGGAAGCGCGCTTTTTCAGTATCGGAACCAACGATCTGATCCAGTATTCGACCGCCGTGGATCGTGTGAATCAGCGTGTGGCCGGGTTGTACAAGCCGGCGCATCCCGCTATCGTGCGGTTGCTGCACGGCGTGGTCGAGGCTGCGCATGCGGCGGGGATCTGGGTTGGACTTTGCGGCGAAATGGCGGGCGAAATCGCCTATACCCCGCTGCTCATCGGTCTTGGAATCGATGAGTTGAGCACGGGTGCCTCGCTCGTGCCACGGGTGAAGCGGGCTGTGCAAACCCTCGATACCAACGCGTGCCGGGCTTTGGTGCGCGACGCCCTCTCGCTGGAGACCACTGCGGAAATCGTTGAGCGCACAACCGCAATGGCGCGGGAGTGTTACCCGGAATTGCTTGGCTGAGCGCGTGCAGGCTGCAGCCTTCAGGCGCCTGGGTCGGTGTCCGGCGTCAGTTTTGCGCCCCATGAGAGCACCCGCGCCTTGACGCCAGCCGATTCGGCGTCCTTAATCCGGTTGGCGCGCACATAGCACAAGCTCAGGCTGGACCAGGCAAGTTGATCGTTCGGAGCCAGCTTCACGCCCGTTTCACCCGCTGCAATTGCCTCGTCGATGTGTCCTGCCTTCATCAGCGTTAAACACAGCGCATGCCACGATTCGAACGATTCGGGAGCGAGTTCCGTGGCGTGGCGATACTTCGCGATTGCCGCATCGAGATCCCCAAGAGCCACATCGCCGCTGGCGTCATCGAGCAGATCCTGAATTTCGTCGGGCATTTCCGTGTTCGAAGAGTTACCGCGTAAGGGGTGCCGCCTGGAAAGTGTTAGCCCTGGGCATTCGGGGCGAGGAAACGTGCAGCCTGACGGTCGCGTTCGATTCGCAGCCACTCGGCAAACGCCATCTGGCGACGGGAGAGTTCCAGGCGCGAGGCGAACCGTTCCAGTTCCTGTTCCACGGTTTCGGCCGACGCATCTTCACGCGCCACCACGCAAAGCAGGATGCCACCATCAGCGGTGGGAAGAAATGGGCTGAGACGGCCTTGGGGAAGATCGGCTGCCGCTTCGACGATCATGCGGGCGTTCGGATCGTCCATTGGCGGTTCGGCCAGTGTGAAGGGCTCCAGGATGCGCGCTTCAAGGCCTGACTCCGCGGCGGCATCGGCCAGGGGACGGCCTGCATCCAGCGCCTTTTGAATGGCGGTGCGTGCGGATTCAGCGCGCTCAGCGGTGGCCGATGAGGCGGCTTCGGTGCGCAGTGCTTCGACGATCTGTGGGCGCGCTTCTTCAGGCGTGAGCGGGCGGCTGGGTTCGATGGTTTCGAGATGGAGCACATGAAACGCGTCGTTCGTCGCAAGCACGTCGCTGGAGGGATTCTCTTCGGTCAACGCAAAGGCGACGCTCGCAGCATCGGGAATGGCGGAGAAGGCCTCAGGCGGTTTCGCAGCTGTGAATGCGGGAGTTGTCTGGACGGCAAAACCAGCTGTTGCAGCCAGCGCATCGAAGTCCGCATCCTCTTCGAGAATCGCCTGGCTGAACGCGAACGAGCGGTCGGCAAGCTTCTGAAGTGCTGCGATGCGATCGCGCCCTTCAAGCGCTGCCTCGTCTGCCGGAAGGGCCGCAGACGCAATTTTTATGATGCGCGCTTCCTCGGTGCGGAGCTGGTCTTTGGCTTCCCCGTAACGCGCGGTGATATTTTCCTCTGAGATCTCCATTTCTGCGGGGTCGGCGCGGGAAATGGAGATGATGCCGACAGTGTGCGAGCGCTCGCGGATTTCCAGAAGCTGCCGCGCCTCCGCGGTGGCAAGCGGCGCGGTGGCCCCGATCAGGCCGGACATCGTCCGCAACCGAAGGAGATCGGCCATCACTTCGTCCATCTGGCGCTCCGTAAACCCGCGGGGGGCCAAAGAACGTTCCATGAAAGCCCCGAGCTTCACAGGGTCGAATGCCCCTGCGGCATCCTGGAACACCGGGAGACGACGCTGTGCGTCCTTAATGGATTCTGCGGCAGGATGTATGCCGAGATCTTCAGAGGCATTGCGGAGAACGAGGAGGTTGAACACGAAGTTCTGTTCGGGTTCCGGGGCGGGTCCTGCTGCCAATGGCTGGATCAATTCGTATAAACCCATATCTCGGGCGAGCCCGAATAGACGCATGGTGCGAAGGAAATCTTCGCGGTCGAGCTTGCGTCCCCCGACTTCGGCGATCTGATTGCGCGCAACCTGTGAGGGATCGTACGTGTTGTAAAACCATGCGAACGCGACGGTTACAAGGCAGGCCACCACGATAAGCAGCCAGCGCATATTTTTCCGGATAAGAGAGATCATAAGAGTCGGGGATGATTCGGAGAGAGTGGCGCGTCCGCACTGCAAGGGGCGCTTGCACGCCACTCTGTCTCAACTAAGATGGTCGGGCATATGTTTTCAAGAGCGTTCGATTTCTCCACAATTTTGAGGCGGACAATGCGCAGGGGCCCAGCGGGGCGCACAAAGCGCCGCCCCATTGAGGTCCGCCTCATTGGACTATGCGGAGCGGGTTGCAAGATTTCGCGCGCCGGTTGCACAATGCCGGGCGGTCTCGCTGCCGACGTCCTTTGTGCACTTTTTCTTGCGCTGGCCGCGTCGCCTCTGTGTGCGCAGGATCGGGTGGTTACTCCGTCACAGGATCTCGTCGGAGAAATTCTCGGGGTTGAGGATGGGGGAGCCATTCGAATCCGTACCGATGCGGGGACGTTGACGGTTCAGACTCCGCTGGTGAAGCGAGTCGATAAGGCTGCTCCGCCGGAGTTTGAGCGATCTGCCGGCCTTTATCATGATGGCAAATACGCTGAGGCCCTGACAACGCTTGAGCCGCTTGTTGAGAAGTTCCGCGGGTTGCCGACCGATTGGGCGATGAACGCGTCGTCCCTGCTTGGCGATACGCTAGTGGCTCTTAACGAGTTCGACCGTGCGGAGGACGCCTATGAAGCCTTTAAAACGACCTACCCAGGGGAAGCCGGTTCGGAGCGGGCGGAAATCGGCATGGCACGTATCGAAGTTGAAAAAGGCAATCTCGACGGTAGCGACGCGCGGTTGGCGCCGTTTGCCGAACGGGCGATGCAGGAGCTGGCGCCCGATGCCGCCGCCTCGTCCTTGTACGGTCAGGTGTTTCTTTTGCAGGGGCGAATCGAGGAGGCCCGGGGAAATAAACCCGAGGCGCTCGAACACTACTTGCGGACAGTCATGCTTTTTCATGAGGATCTCGCTGCGCGCCAGGAAGCTGCGGATCGCGCAGCCCGCCTTGAAGAAGAGGGTGTGTTGGTGCCATGATACCGCGCGTCGCGGAGAAAGGTGAACGCGCCACGGAGCGCACGGCTCTTGCCGCAGGTCTTCAGGCGCGACGCGGTTTGCGCACAGAACCAAACGCTGTGCTTGCATTTTTGCATAACCCGTTGCTTATGTTTCCACCTTCAACATCAATTTGTTAACCGGATTTAACGATATGAACGCGTATACCCCCCGACATTGGCTTGTGGCTTTCGCCCTCGCCACCATTGGATTGCTGACTTTTGCAGGGCCTCTCTCCGCCGCAGAAGGCGAGGAAGCTCATACCGTGCTCGACACCATTATGGCGGGTGGCCCGTTGATCATGTCAATTTGGGTGGCGATTCTCGGCACCTCCATTGTGATGGTCACGCTGGTGATTCAGAACTTCATCCTTCTCCGCAAGGACAAAGTGGCCCCGCCAACACTCGTGAACTCCCTTAGGCAAACGCTCGATTCGGGCAATTATCAGGAGGCGTGGGAGATCTGTAACGCGAACGATAACTATCTGTCGAACGTTCTGAAAACAGGTCTGGAACGCCTTGGACGCGGTAAAGACGCCGTTGACGGCGCCCTCGCCGAGGCAGGTCTTCGCGAGGCACAGCTTGTGCGCACGCGGAACAGCTATCTTTCCGTTATCGGAGTTATTGCTCCGATGATCGGGTTGCTTGGTACCGTTATCGGTATGATGGGCGCGTTCGCCACGCTGGGGCAGTCAGGTATTGCCGATACACGCAAGCTTGCGACATCCATCGGCGAAGTGCTTCTCGCGACTGCAAGCGGTCTTTTCATCGCCATTCCCGCGTTCATTTTCTATTACGTCTTCCGCAATCGTTCGCAGATCGTCATTGTGCATGCGGACGACCGCATCAACTCGTTGATTGAGGAGATTCCATTCGACGAGCTGCAAGGGGTGCGCATCGGCGAGAATTTCAGCGCAGGCGAGGGCGCGCCCGGCCAGAGCACCGGTTCACGCAAGGTGTCCATGTCGCTTACGACGAATTGTCCTGTTTGCAACGGCGCAATCACGGCAGGAGTGAACCCGTGCCCGCATTGCGGCGCGACGCTCCAGTGGGAGCAGTAAGTTCCGCCAGCGGAGCCGCCTTTTTCCCCGCACACATATGACAAGCGCCGAACGTCGCCGTCGCAACACGAAGAAATCGCTCCGCATGGCTCCCGAGGAGGAACCGGAGTTTCAGATTGCTCCGATGATTGATATTTTGCTGGTTATCCTTGTGTTCTTCATGTCGATCAGTTCCAGCGAGGCGCTGGAGGTGAACCGCGAAGTGCAGCTGCCGGTTGCCGAAGACACCGCCGACGATGATGGCGACAACCCGGGTGAAATGAAAATCAACGTCGATTGGAACATCATCGCCAATGCTGGGGTGATTGAATATCGGGAAAACCCATTTGGAAGTGCCGACGAGTTGCGCCCGCAGATCGAGGAGCGTTTTCGCGCCAATCCGCTGTTGCGTGTGTTGATCCGCGCCGACAAAGGCGTGCCATGGGAATACACGCGGGAACTGCTTAAGGCCGTCGGAGACACGGGCATCAGCCAGGTCGTGTTTTCGGTCGTCAACAAGGATGTTGCCGATGCCTCTGCGGACGATGCCTCTGCGGAATGAATTGGCGTGCGCGTGCGAACGTGCGTACGATGTGTTGAGATGAACGCTGAAGGGAGGATGCACTAATGGCCGGAGGAGGTGGTGGAGGCGGAGAAGAAGGCGATTTCGGGTTTCAGATCGCACCGATGGTGGACGTCGTGTTCGTGATTATGCTGTTTTTTATGGCGTCTGCCGGCGCGATTGTTTCTGAAACCAATCTCGGCTTGTCATTGCCCTCCGGTGGTGGCGCGGCGTCCGGTCCGTCTGTGCCGCAGGTTGTCGATATTTTGTCCGACGGGACTGTCATGTTTCAGGATGCGCGGGTTGGTACGGGTCAGGATCGTGATTTGAAACAATTGCAGGAACGGTTAACCGGCCTGATTGCACGCCATCCGGACACACCGATCATTATCCGACCTGCTGACGAAGTGCTGCAGCAGCGCGTTATCGACGTGCTGAATGTGGCGGCGAAATCCAAGGTGCGAAATTTAACATTCGGCTGAGGCGCATTTGCGTCGGGTTGCGCGTGCGGAGAAAGAAAGGGTCACGCGTCCGGCAAGCCGAGTTATGAGCTACGAAGTGAAAATTCCCGCCGTCGGCGAGTCGATTGCCAGCGGCATTATTTCCGAGTGGAAGAAGGCGGATGGCGATGCCGTCGTTTCAGGTGAAGACCTTTTCGTCCTTGAGACGGACAAGATTTCCACAGAAATCCAGGCAGATCGCGCCGGCATCCTGCGCATCCGGGCGCAGGCCGGCCAGGAAGTCAGGATTGGCGAAGTCGTCGCAGTGATTGAGGAAGGCGCTGCGGACAGTGTTCGACATGGCGATGCCGCCAGCGAAACTCCGAAGAAAAAATCAGACGACGTACCCACCACGAAAGATCAATCTCCGGCGTTGTTCAGGCCCGGTGTCCAACCTGCGGCAGGACGTTCCGAACACAGGGAGGCCCCTTCTGCCGCCTTGCCCTCGCAACAGCACGGTGGGCATGCAGAGATTGCCCCAGATCGCGAAGGTGAAACCGGTGAGCGGGGTCCGGTCGCGTTGCTGCAGGCTGTATCGGCTTCCACGCAAGCGCGTTCTGACGGACGCGAGATCCGCCGCGCCATGTCCCCTTTGAGGCGCAAAATCGCCAACCAGCTCGTTGGCGCGCAACAAACCGCCGCCATTCTAACAACGTTCAACGAGTGCGACATGAAGCCGGTCATGGAATTGCGCAAATCCGTGCAGGATTCCTTCACTACAGCGCACGGGATCAAGCTCGGTCTCATGTCTTTCTTCGTGAAGGCCGCAGTAGAAGCCTTGCGAACTGTCCCACAGATCAATGCACGGATCGAGGGGGATGACATTGTGGAGAATCGCTATTTCGACATTGGCGTGGCCGTCTCCACCGAGCGGGGGCTTATGGTGCCGGTGATCCGCGATGCCGATGGAAAAAGCTTTGCGCAGATCGAGAAAGATCTTGCCAGCTACGCGGAGCGCGCCCGCGACGGCAAGATGCGCATCGAAGATTTGCAGGGGGGCGTTTTCAGCATCACCAACGGCGGGGTGTTCGGTTCCCTGCTGAGCACTCCGATCCTGAACCCCCCCCAAAGCGGCATCCTCGGCATGCACACAATCAAGGAGCGACCCGTCGCTGTAGACGGTCAGGTGGCGATCCGCCCCATGATGTATTTAGCTCTGAGTTACGATCATCGCCTTGTGGACGGGCGCGAAGCAGTTACGTTTCTTGTGCGGATCAAGGAACTCATCGAACAACCTGCGCGTCTCTTGTTGCAGGCGTGAGGAGGCCCCAGGATCGTGCTTGGGATTGTGCTGCGCCAGATGCGCCTTGGCGATACCAGCCTGATCCTGACCTGGCTCTCCCGCGAGGATGGCAAACTCAAGACCGTGGCAAAAGGCATCCGAAGCCTCAAAAGCCCGCTGGCCGGCCAGGCGGATGTGTTCTGCATTAGCGATTTCACCGTTGCGCGCAGCCGCCGGACTGACCTGCATATTCTGCGTGAAGCTCGCATGGTCGAAACGCATGAAGGTTTGCGAAGCAATTATGCTGCGCTGCAGACGGCCGCGTACTTTTGCGAGTTGATTGAGCGGGTTCTCGAGCCGGAGCATCCGGAGCCGGGCGTGTACGATTTGCTTGCGGGCGCGCTGCGCTATCTGGCGGTGGAAGGCGCGACATGGCGCGTGGTGCAGAAATTTGAACGGCGCCTCGCGGAAACACTTGGAATCCATCATGGCACCGGCGATCCGCTTGCCGCGCTTGCAACGGTGCTTCCGCGGCTGCCGACGCTGCGGGACACAATCTCACGCGCGCTGCGGTAAGCGTCTCCACGGGGTTCGCGCTTGTAGCGCGATTGGGAAGCTGCGTAATTTGTCGGATCACCAGACCATTTTGAAACCGCAGATTGATGGGACGGAAGCAGATCGGACTGAGTTCAAAGGCCCTTCACGCTTGTGGCTGAAGTTTCGAGATTCCTTTTACACCCGCATAGTCCTCGCTGTGGCGTGCGGCTTATCCGTGTCGATTGTGCCTATGGCGTTGCGGTGGCCCGTACGCATTCTTGGCGTGCTGTTGGTGGTGCTGGCCCTCGTCCGGTTTCCTCGCGAGTTGGACCGCCTTACGAGTCTTGCGCGCGGTGTGGGGTTTTCAGGCTGGCGCAGGGCCGCACAATGGGTGTCTGTGCGTGGAAGATGGCTTCGCGCTGTTGAACTGGCTTTTGCAGTTGGGGCGGTGCTCATAGCCTCCCTCGCACTTGGAAAGATGGGAGTTGCGATGGCTCAAAGCTCCTTGCGCACCGATGAAATTGGATCTGTAAGTGCGTACACCAGCCGGGGACCGTTTGTTGCGGTCATGCATTATGGCGCCGCAAAAAACCACGTCTTTTACAGCCTGATCAATGCCATGACACCCGGCGGCGCGTCCCATCTCCCGTTGAGGGCGCGGATGTGGTCGTTTGCGGCTGTGGCAGGCTTGTTGTTGCTATTGTTGTGGTGGTTTTGGAAGCGGCGATGGTACGCCGAAGGAGCGCTCGCCTTCTGTCTTATTGCGCTCACTCCCGAGTTTCTGGAAACATCGCTGGAAGCGCGCGGCTACGGTTTCCTCGCGCTGGCAGCCTGCGGCCTCGCCCTGCCCGCCGCCGTGGCACAGGAGGC
>CAZZCL010000034.1:0-30307 GCA_964652295.1 uncultured Chthoniobacterales bacterium | reverse complement strand
ACCTTTCACCGCCCGAGCGCCCGCGCATTCGTTGCGGCGCACCGGCCGGGTGACACCTATGTTTACTTTACGTACGGTATGCACTGGCTGTTCAACATCCTTGTGGGACCGCCGGGATGCCGGGGGTTCGTGCTGATCCGCGCGCTTGAACCGCTCGCCGGTCTACCGGGGATGCGACGTCGGCGAGCTGCCGCGCGACGCGATCAGGATCTGTGTTCCGGTCCGGGAAAACTCTGTGAGGCGCTTGGCATCGATGGGACGCATCACGGGTTGAGCCTCGTGCGTTCCGCGGCCCAATGCGTGTGCATGGACAGCGCGCCGGTAACGATTGTTGCGGATGTGCGCATCGGGATTTCGCTTGCCAGAGAAAAGCCGTGGCGCTTTATCGCGCTGAATAATCCGCACGTCAGCCGCGCCCCGGCTACGGCGCAGGGAAAACGCCGTCCTGCGATTGCCTGAATCCCTCAGCTGGTGCCCGCAGCACTCTGGATCGACGGGATTGGGGGCTGCCACAATTTTGTCGCACGTGCGACAAATTATTGGGATCTGAAATCGCAAGTTAAACATTTTAACCATAAGCCGTTGCACAGATTATTCTTGAGTAATCAAGATCGAATGCTTGAATTTGCATTGTTTATGGACCATCTCCTCGAACGCATGGCGCCTTCCGGCGATGCTGCCGGTGAAGATCTGTCTTTTCACCCCCGGCAGGCACCCCTTGCCGTGCATGATCTCACCGTCGCGTATCATCGCAGACCCGTGCTATGGGATGTCGACCTCGATATTCCGCCCGGCAAATTGGTGGGTGTCATCGGTCCGAATGGCGCCGGAAAGAGCACACTCATCAAGGCCTGTCTCGATCTGGCTCCAAAAACTTCGGGAGCCGTGGCGATCTATGGCAGGCCGTATGCCGAACAGCGCCATCTCGTGGGTTATGTTCCACAACGCGAAAGTGTGGACTGGGATTTTCCGGTGAGCGCATTGGAACTTGTGGCCATGGGCACTTACCGCCAGCTGGGCTGGTTCCGTCGCGTGGGCGAAAAGCAGAAACACGCCGCACTGCTCGCCATGGAACAACTCGGTGTCGCCCATCTTGCCAAACGGCAGATCAGCCAGTTGTCAGGAGGCCAGCAACAGCGGGTGTTCCTTGCGCGGGCGTTGGTGCAGGACGCCCGATTGTATTTTATGGATGAACCGTTCGCGGCGGTCGATGCCGCCACGGAAGAAGCCATCGTCAGGCTGCTGAAGGATCTGAATGAGGAAGGCAAGACCTGTCTGGTGGTACACCACGACCTGTCCACCGTGGCGCGCTATTTCGATTGGGTGGTCTTGTTAAACATGCGTGTGGTGGCTTCGGGGCCAACGGAGGAAACGTTCACGCAGAAAAACCTGATGAAAACTTACGGCGGCCAACTGAACATCCTAAACGATGCAGTGCGCGCGTTGAGTCATGTTTCGGAGTAACCGAATGGCTGCGCGCCGAATCGGTGCGACGCTGGCGGCGGCGACGCTGTGCATGGCGTTTCAAGGCCCCGCATGCGGTGCGGAACCGATGCTATCATGGCAGGACGCGATCAATGTCGCCACGTTGCGTAATTATAATACCCGACTCGTGGTTGTTTCGACGGCGTTATTGGGGATTACGTCCGGGGTTGTCGGAGCGTTTTTGTTGTTGCGCAAGCGTTCCCTGATGGGCGACGCCCTGTCGCACGCCACGCTTCCCGGCGTCGGTCTGGCATTTGCCGTGGCAGTGGCTGCGGGCGGTGACGGCAAATCGTTGCCGGTATTGCTTGGAGGCGGCGCATTTACCGGAGTGCTCGGCGTGTTGACAATGCTTGCGATCCGTAACACGACGCGCCTGCGCGATGACGTGGCGATGGGGCTGGTGCTTAGCGTCTATTTCGGGGTTGGGGTGGCGATTCTTGGGATGGTGCAGGACATGCCACAGGCGAGCGCAGCCGGCCTTGAGAACTTTATCTATGGCAAAACCGCTTCGATGGTTCTTTCGGATTTCGTGCCAATTGCAGCCGCGGCGGCAGCGGTGGCGCTAGTGTGCGGGGCGCTGTTCAAGGAGTTCACAATTCTGTGCTTCGATCAGGAATACGCCGCCGCGCAGGGTTGGCCGGCGCTTCAGCTCGATGTGCTGCTGTTGGGGCTCGTGACGGCGGTGACGGTGATCGGCCTGCAGTCAGTCGGATTGATCCTGATCATCGCTTTTCTCATCACGCCTGCAGCTGCGGCGCGGTTCTGGTCGGACAATCTGTGGGCGATGACGCTGCTTTCGGCAGGGATTGGCGGAGCCAGCGGATGGATCGGCGCTTCCTTCAGCGCGCTGCTGCCGCGCATGCCAGCCGGGGCCGTGATCGTGCTGGTGGCAGCGGCGCTGTTCCTGGCAAGCATGCTTTTCGCACCGGCGCGTGGAGTAATTCCACGGTGGCTGCGCCATCGCCGGCTGCGGAAAAAGGTCAACCGCCAGCATTTGTTGCGCGCAGCGTATGAGATTCTGGAGGCGGGTACCAAGGAGGACGAGGTGGGTCGACCGATGGCCAACATGCCCTTTGACCACTCCGAGTTGCAGGCCAAACGATCATGGTCGCATCGTGAACTGAACGCAATTGTCCGCACGGAACGCGCACGAGGTCATATTGAACCGTTGGACGCCGGGCGGTTGCGGCTTACAGAAGCAGGCTTCGGCGAGGCGGCGCGGATCACACGCAATCACAGGCTCTGGGAGATTTATCTGGTGACTCATGCCGACATCGCACCGTCGCATGTGGATCGAGACGCGGACATGGTAGAACACGTTCTCGAAGCGGATCTTGTCAGGCGGCTGGAAAATGAACTGAGGGAACGCGGCGAATGGATTCCGGTGCCGGCAAGTTTGCATGCGATTCCCTACCCCCACGCCGAAACGGGCGGTGCACGATGAGCTGGACTGAGTTCGACACATGGATTGTGGTTGTGGGCGCAGTCTGCGCGGCGGCGTGCGCGTTGCCTGGATGTTTTCTTGTGTTGCGCCGCATGAGCATGATGGGCGATGCGATTAGTCACGCGGTGTTGCCCGGACTGGCAATGGCATTTCTGCTGACCGGCTCGCGGGCAAGCGCAGCCATGTTTGTTGGAGCCGCGGCGACGGGCGTTCTGACTGCGGTGTTTACCCAGTGGGTAAGCCGGTTTGGCAACGTGGATCGCGGGGCGGCGATGGGCATTGTCTTTACGACGCTGTTTGCGCTTGGCCTTTTGCTGATCGTGCAGGCGGCGGATCACGTCGATCTCGATCCGGGCTGCGTGTTGTACGGAGCCATCGAACTGACCCCGTTGGATACGATCACACTCGGCGGCGGCCCAATCGCAGTCCCGCGGGCCGCACTGGTGGGGGCAGGCGTGCTGATCGCGAATCTGCTTATAATCGTCCTGTTATTTAAAGAGTTCCGATTGAGCGCATTCGACTCGGAGCTGGCGGATACGCTCGGCTTTTCCTCCGGCACCATGCATTATCTGCTTATGACGATGGTGGCGGTCACGACAGTAGCAGCGTTTGAAGCGGTGGGGAGCATCATAGTCATTGCCATGCTCGTGGCGCCGCCGGCTGCGGCATTGTTGATCACGCAGCGTCTGACTCCGATGCTGATCCTATCCGTCGTGATCGGCGTGACTTCGGCGGTTCTGGGGCATTTCGCTGCGCTTGTCACACCGCCCATTTTCGGATTCGAAGGCACGACCACCTCCGGCATGATGGCTGCCGCAGCCGGTTTCCTGTTCCTACTGGCGTGGGTGTTCAGCCCGAAACAGGGATTGATTTCCATCGCATTTCACCGCGGTCAGGGAGCGAACGCGTTGAAGGCAAAGCCGGACCTGCAGGCTTAAACACTTCTGGATTGCGAGCCCACTCGCGGCCGGTCTGTTTGCCTGAAGGGTTGAGTCACAAAAGATTCCAGGCATAAACGCTGAGATCCCGTTCCCGGGGATGAATCCACGACACTGTGGTAAGCAACTCGAGGGGATCCGCACAACGATAACGGTTGCCGGTAGCCTGTAGCACAGAAGCGATTCAGCGTGTACCGATGCGATCAGCGAAACCGCCAAGCACACCGCTGGATTCCCAGCCTTGGGGCGTGTTCCACGGCAGTTCACTGCGTCCACGGTCGGGAGCGGGTCCAGAGAGTTCATCCGGCGAGACGCAACCTGAGCTAAACGCGGCGCAGAGAGCAATGAGAACGGCTGCAAAAGGGATGCGAGCGATGCGAGCGATGCGGTTCATAGGGGCGCGAAACCTTGAGGGCTACGATTGAATTGCAATGAGGCTGCGGTGGGAGGGGGCTGCTCTAGGCGTCACTACCGAAAACAACAGTGTCTCCAGGTTGAATGCGTACGCCTTCTGCGACGGAGCCACTGACGACATCGGCGATGGATTGGCCGCGCTCAACGCGTGTGATGCGGACTTTACCGATGAGATTGGCTCCGCGTTTGACGATGAGTTCGGCGTCAGGCACAGCGCCCTGGCTGTCTCCAAGGCTGACGACAACAAAATTGTATTCCGGGTTGTAAGCGAGCACTCGGCCTTCGGTGCTGCGCTTCATAACGGCAGCCACGCGGGCTTGTTCCGCAGCCTCAAGCGATTGCACTCTGGTTTCGGCGGTCTGAAGCCGTGCTGTCATGGAATCACGCAGGGTTTCAAGCTCGGCGATCTGGGTCTTCATTTCGTCGATCTCAGCGGCATCGGCGGCAGGTTCCGCCGAGGGCTGTTCTGTGGCGGCAACTTTGGCGGCTATGGCTTCGTCCAGTTTCTTTTTCAGGTCGGCGATCTCCGTGTCTTTGTCGTCGAGAGCCGATTTTGCAGCGCTGGCCTCGTCCTTGGCAGCCTTGAGCTGATTCTGAATCTGGGTTTTTGCGGATTCCGCGGCAGCTTTCTGCGCCTCGGCCTCCTCAAGCTTTGCGAGTGCATCGGCGGCGGCCGCTTCCTTCTCCTGCATCTTCGGTTTTACGGCTTCGAGCTGATCGCGTGCGGATTCGGCTTCCTGGCGGGCAGCCTCGATTTTGCCAGTGTTCATGTAACCAAGGCCTGCAGCCCCGGCAGCAAGGAGAACAGCGAGAATCAAAAAAAGTTTGGACATGAGCGGGAGAAACGAAGTGTTGCGGAGCCCGAACGGCGCACCGTTCGGGATTCTCACATTTGCCCGTGCTCAGCGCTGTCGTCCAGAGTTTTTTGCGCTGTGGCGGAAGGAAAAAACGGGTCCATCGCTCAGCAGCGAATCGTATCATCGATTGTGGCTGCTGCACCTTCTTTAATGCGCCCTCCGCCGATGCCCCATCCGCAAGTGGTCTGGTTTAAACGGGATCTGCGCGTCGATGACCATGCCCCATTGGCCACAGCCGCATCGTCCGGGGCGGTTATCTGCCTTTACATTTATGAGGATGAGTTGTTGCGCTCGCCGGAGTACGACATTTCCCATCTCGTTTTCCTGAACGAGGCCCTTGCAGACCTGGAGCGCGCCCTTGCCGGGCGAGGCGGCAAGCTGATTCGGATGCGGGGTGCCGCGGTCGACACGTTTACGCGACTTCATCGGGCGACCGGCTTTCGGGATTTGCGTTCGCACGAGGAAACGGGCAACGCGCTGACGTATTGCCGAGATCTCAGGGTAGCCGCATGGTGCCGGGAGAATCATGTCTTGTGGCATGAATCCCGGCAGGACGGCGTGGTGCGGAGGCTAAAAAATCGCGACGGATGGGCGCGAAACTGGGAACGGATGATGCGACAGGCTGTTATGCTGCCACCGGAACGCATTGATCGCGATGCGCGGGCTGATGCCCTCGATTGCGGGCCTGTGACGGCCGCCCAGGCGGGTCTTGACGGCGGCAAACCGGAAGCGCAGAAAGGCGGCGCAGCAGCGGCGCAACGCACCCTGCAAAGTTTTCTTACCGAGCGAGGCGTCGATTATCGCAAGGCCATGTCGAGTCCGGTGGAAGGCTGGACGGCCTGTTCGCGCTTAAGCCCATATTTCGCATTCGGATGCCTTTCGGTGCGGACAGCGGCGCAGGCTGCAGCGGCGAGGCTCGAAGGGGTCCGGCGTGCACGGGCCGACGGTGCGGCGGTCGACGTCCGCTGGCTGGGATCGTTGCAGAGCTTTGCCGCGCGGCTGCGCTGGCATTGCCATTTCATGCAGAAGCTCGAAAGCGAATCGAGTATCGAGTTCGAAAATTTCTCGCGGGCGTTCGACGGTCTGCGGGAAGAATTCACGGACAGTCCTGAGGGGCGGCTGCGTTTCGAAGCCTGGTGCGCAGGCCAGACCGGTTACCCGATGGTGGATGCCTGCATGCGCTGTGTGCAGGCTTCGGGGTGGCTGAACTTTCGGATGCGGGCCATGCTGGCCAGTTTTGCAGCGTACCATCTCTGGCTGCATTGGAGGACGCCAGCCGTGTTTCTTGCGCGGCATTTCCTGGATTTTGAACCGGGAATCCACTTCAGCCAGTTTCAGATGCAGAGCGGCACGACGGGGATTAACACGCTCAGAATCTATTCGCCGGCGAAACAGGCGCGGGAACAGGATCCCCGCGGTGTTTTCATCCGGCGATGGCTGCCGGAGTTGCGCGACGTTCCACTCGAATTTCTCGCTGAACCGCATCGGATGCCCGGAGACATGCAGCGTGCTGCGGGATGCCGCATTGGCAGCGATTATCCGGAGCCGATCGTCGACCACGCCGCCGCATACCGCGAAGCGCGGCGCTGTATTGCCGAGGTTCGCAAGCGCGGGGATGCCAAAACCGAAGCGCGACGTGTGTACCTTAAACATGGATCGCGGCGCCGGCCGGGTAAACCGTCGCGGAAAGAGACAGAAGCGCGCGTCGACGGGCGCGACCTCACATGTCCGCTGCAGGACAGCCAGATGGAGTTGTTTAAAAGGCCGCGGCAAAGCGGTTGACACAACGGGCGGCCTGCCGTTCTTGTCGATCTTCACTCTGCTGTCCCCCATGAAGAAACCACCCCCGGACGCCGAGGCCGCGAAGGCCGCCTCCCTAAAGCGTTATTGGCGCTCAAACCTGGGCGTGCTGTTTGTGTTGCTGTCAATCTGGGCGGCTGCAGGGCTGGGCTGCGGGGTGCTGTTTGCCGATGCGCTCAATGCCTATCGGCTGCCAGGCACCGGAATCCCTCTTGGGTTCTGGTTTGCGCAACAGGGCTCCATTCTCGTTTTTGTCGTGCTGATCCTTGTGTATTGCCTGGTCATGAACCGGCTGGATGCGGCTCATCTTAAGGAGCTGCGCAGCATCGCAGACGGAGAAAACCAGACGCCCGCTCAGGAAAACCGGCTCGCGGCGTCCGCCGGGGAAAACCCATGAGTGTCACGGGATGGACATTTATCTTCGTGGGCGTATCGTTTACGCTCTATCTGGCAATCGCGTGGTGGTCGAGGGTGCGGGATACAAAAGGCTTTTATGTCGCCGGCCAGGGCGTCCCGGCGGCAGCGAACGGCATGGCCACAGCCGCCGATTGGATGAGCGCAGCATCCTTCATCTCGATGGCGGGTCTGGTTTCCACGATGGGCTATGCAGGCGGAGTGTATCTTATGGGTTGGACCGGCGGCTATGTACTGCTTGCGCTGCTATTGGCTCCTTACCTAAGGAAGTTTGGTCATTTCACAGTGCCGGACTTCGTGGGCGACCGGTACGAATCGAACACCGCACGATTGGTGGCGGTGATCTGCGCGTTGTTTGTGAGCTTCACGTATGTGGCCGGGCAGATGCGCGGCGTGGGCGTGGTGTTCAGCCGTTTTCTGAATGTCGACATCAACATCGGGGTCGTGATCGGGATGGCGATCGTGTTTGTCTACGCCACGCTTGGAGGCATGAAAGGGATTACCTGGACGCAGGTGGCGCAATATTGGGTGTTGATCACGGCGTTTTTGGTCCCGGCAATCGCGATCAGCATCAAGCTTACAGGCGAGCCCCTGCCAAATGCGGGCTTTGGCGGAACGCTGCTGGAAGAATCCGGCGGCGGCGCGGGCGTCTATCTCCTCGATAAACTCAATCAGATTCACGCCGAACTCGGTTTCGCAAGCTACACGGAGGCGTTCACCGGCGGTTGGGACAAATGGAACGTCTTTTTCGTCACGGCGACGCTGATGGCAGGCACAGCGGGATTGCCCCATGTGATCGTTCGCTTTTACACGGTTCGCTCGGTCAGCGCGGCACGATGGAGTGGCTTCTGGGCACTGCTTTTCATCGCACTGCTCTACCTCACCGCCCCGGCGACGGCGGCTTTCGCCCGGTATTACATGCTGCAAAGTCTCAACGGGGCATCCGAAGAAACCCTTCCTTCATGGTTCAAAAGCTGGGAACGCACAGGCTTGATCCTGTGGATCGACGACGGCGACGGCACCGTGCGTTATTCGGGCAGGGCGGATAACGAAATCTTTCGCAGTGGCAGTCTTGGCTCCGCAGAACTCGCGCAGCTGCGGGTGGCACATCAACGCTGGTTGGACACAGCCGGCGCATCGGGCACCGATGCGCGCCCCATGCTGACAGAGATGAAATTGAACGGACCGGACCGGGACATCATTGTGCTTGCCACGCCCGAAATGGCGGAGCTTGCCAACTGGATCGTCGCGTTCGTCGCCGCCGGCGGCCTTGCTGCGGCCTTGTCCACAGCCAGCGGATTGTTGCTGGTCATTTCTTCAAGCGTTGCGCACGACCTGTATTTTCGCGTGTTAAAACCTGCGGCTACGGAGAAGGAGCGCCTGCTGGTCGGCCGCGGCGTCATCGGTCTCGCGGTTGTGATTGCCGGTGTGTTCGGTATTTATCCGCCGGGATTCGTCAGTCAGGTTGTCGCATTCGCGTTTGGCCTCGCGGCCGCAAGTTTTTTCCCGGCCATCGTGCTCGGCATCTTCAATAAACGGGTGGGGACTGTGCCGGCCATTGCCGGCATGGTCGCCGGGATTGGACTCACGGCGTTTTACATTGTCGCATGTGTGTTCTTTAAAATGCCGACATGGACATTTGGCCTGCCCACATCCGGCATCGACCCCCAGGCTGTAGGGCTTATCGGGCTTGTCCTGAATTTTGTGGTGACACTCGTCCTGACGCCATTTTTTCCTCCTCCTTCCGTGGCCACACGAAAGCTGGTGGATGCGGTGCGCGAACCCGAAGGCAGCCCGGGCGCAATCGACATCGAAACGGCAGCGGAACATTAGGATGTCATGCTTTCTGCCATGCCTGCCGTTCCAAAGCGTCGCGCGCGGCGTTCACTTCCGATTCCTTCTTGCTGCGCCCGCGTCCACGGCCGAGTTCCACCCCGTCCCACATCGCCATCGATACGAATTCCTTGTCGTGCTCGGGACCTTCCTCAGCCACGACAAAATAGGTAGGACCCTGCGCCGAGATCCCCTGGAGAAGCTCCTGGAGCTGGCCCTTGGGATTTACTTCCACAGGCTCGTCTTCGATGGAGCGTATAGCGTCGCCGGTCTCGCGAAGGATAAATTCCTTCGCCACCTCAATGCCGGCATCCAGATAAATCGCTCCGATGACAGCCTCGAAAACATCGGAAAGCGTCGACGCGCGCTCCCGTCCGCCGCTGCTGTCCTCCCCTTTGCCCATCATCAGATGCACGCCGAGATTCAGCCGCCGCGAATGCGTCTGCAGCGCATCACGTGAAACGACCCGTGTGCGCAGCTTGGTAAGCCGCCCTTCCGACAGATTCGGAAAGACATGATACAACCGTTCGGTGATGACGAGCTGAAGAACGGCATCGCCGAGGAACTCAAGTCTTTGATAATCGAACCCGCGCCGCCCGCTCTCGTATCCAAGGCTCGGATGCGTGAGAGCCTGGGCCAACAGCAGCGGATTGCGGAATTTATGCTGAAGCTCTTGTTCGACAGGATGCATGAATGGGGGAGCGAAAACCGGCCTGGAAGGTCGTGAAACGAGCGCGCCAAGTACAAGGCGCGACCTCGGGCGTTTTGACGTCCGCAGTCTAACCGCCGGACTCTGCGCCAAGCCCGAACCGGGCATGGGCAAGGCGGGCGGCCTCTTCGATTTTGTCTTCGTCGAGGATCACTGCAATTTTGATTTCCGACGTGGAGATCATCTGGATGTTGATCCCCCCGGCGCTGAGGCAGTCGAACAGATCGGCAGCCACTCCACTGTGCGAACGCATGCCGATGCCCACCACGCTGAGCTTGGCGATGCCATCGCGCACGACAAGCCCCCGCGCGCCAATCTCGCGCACAATCGGTTCAAGCAATGCCTTGACGCGCGGCGATTCGTCCTTGTGAAAGGTGAAGGAAAGATCGGTCGCGCCATCGGAAGAAACATTCTGCACGATGACATCGATCACCAGACCTGCCGAAGCGATGGACCGGAACACGCGCGCCGCCACACCCGGCCTATCCGGCGCGCCGGCAATGGTGGCCTTGGCCTGGCTGCGCTCGATGCTGACGCCGCGAATGACGACGTCCTCCATATTCACCGTTTCTTCCTTCACAATCGTTCCAGGGTTATTGTTAAAACTGCTCCTGACCTCAAATGGCACACCAAATTTTTTTCCGAATTCGACTGCGCGACTTTGCATCACCTTCGAGCCCGCGCTCGCCATTTCCAGCATTTCGTCGTAACTGATCTCGAAAAGTTTGCGCGCATCAGGCACAACTCGCGGGTCACATGTGTACACTCCGTCGACGTCGGTGAAAATCTGACAGAGATCGGCGTGCAGCGCTCCAGCCAGAGCGATCGCTGTCAGATCGGATCCTCCGCGGCCTAGCGTGGTGATCTGACCCTCCCGGGTGCGACCCTGAAAGCCTGCGACGATGGCAGCATGTCCTTCACTCACCAATCTATGGATTTCCTCGGGTGTGATGTTGGCAATACGGGCGCGGGTATGATCCCCGTCGGTCACAATCCCGGCCTGGGCGCCAGTCAGGGAGACTGCCCGCCCCCCAAGCCCATGAATGGCAATGGCCAGCAGTGCAATCGTGGTCTGTTCGCCGGTGGCCAGCAGCATATCCATCTCGCGTTCAGGAGCCGATGCGCACAATATCCTCGCGGTCTCAATAAGCCGGTTGGTTTCGCCGGACATGGCGCTGACAACCACCACCAGCCGGTGTCCTGCACGCTGCGCCTCCGTGACACGCCGCGCCACCTCCCGGATGCGCTCAAGGCTGCCCACCGATGTGCCGCCGTATTTCTGAACGAGTAAACCCATGCTTCAACGCGTCTGCAGAGCTTCCCGATCATGCCAACGCCCCGGCGAGTCAATACAGCGGCTTTCCAGCAGTGGCATCATGAGATTGACAAAATAAGCCGGCCATTGCCTGGGAGCTTCCCAAATGTGAGGCCAAAAAAATTCCCAGAGCCGGGCGTTAAACTCCACCACTGCCGCATCCGGCGTGCCGGCCGGTGGCTGCAGAAGGGGCGGTCCGACAACCACTTCGAAATCCCACGGGCGCCGTTCCATAACGACCGCGGGAACCGCCGGGCGCTGCGTCAGCCGGGCAAGACGAAATATGCCGCTTGAGGAGGGAATGACACCACCCGGCACTGGGACGGGCGCATTGTCGGTGCGGGTTCCTTCTAATGCGACCATCAGAACGCCGCCGCCCTGCAGGTGCCGCACCGCGCCACCAAGCTCGCTACCGCGCAGAAACTCGCGGAGGCTGCGCCGAGGCAGAAGCCAACGATCCCGCGGCTGCATCGGTCGGGCAGTGAGCATCGCAGCGTCTATGCCGTGTGCACGAAGCAGCGCAAGCAGCAGGCGCTGGCCGTGCAAATGACAGAATGCAACGACCGCCCCGCGCCGGAAGACCTCAAGGCCCTCCAAATTCCGCCATGCAATACATTGCTGCCAGGAGCGGTGGCGAAACGCGTGCGGTGTGCTCGCGAGCAGGCCGGACCGCCAGCCGCTGGCATTTGAGGGATCGACAGCGGGTCGCCGCGCTTTCGGCAGCGTGCGGATCCTGCGTAAAACAGCGCGCCATTTCAGGCCGGACATGATGGCTCCGGCGGCAATGCGCAAGTTGCCCAATCCCTTGTATGGCAGGGGACTCGGTAACATAGCCGCCAAATACAGAAGCCATGCCCAGAGAGCAATCGGCAGACGAAGCAGGAATCGTCGAAAGATCTTCATGCCGAGAACCGTTGCGCAATGGGCACGCGCCTGCCCAACCCGAACGCCTTTGTCGTAACGCGCAATCCGGGCGCGGCCTGTTGCCGTTTGTATTCGTTGCGATCGACCTGCCTCGCCACCCAGCGCACGGTCTCTTCCTTATATCCCTCAGCCGCAATCTCGCTGACGCTGCGGCCCTCCTCGACGAGCCGTTTCAAAATGGCATCGAGAATTTCGTACGGAGGCAGACTGTCGTCGTCGCGCTGATCGGGTCGCAGCTCGGCGCTGGGCGCCTTTTCGATCGTGGACACCGGAATGATCTCGCGCTCGCGATTGATCCAGCGGGCCAATTCGTACACGCGCAGCTTGGGCAAATCGCTGATCACTGCGAGGCCGCCGCACATATCCCCATAGAGTGTACAATACCCCACCGCCAGTTCACTCTTGTTGCCGGTCGTCAGCAGCAATGCGCCGGTTTTGTTCGACAGCGCCATCATGGTCACGCCTCGCAGGCGGGATTGCAGATTTTCTTCGGTCACATCTTCGCCCCTGCTTCCGAACGCGGGTGCGAGGCCCTGTAACATGACGGTGAACGCGTCCTCAATGGGGATTGTTAGAAAAGCGATGCCGAGATTGTCCGCCAGGGCGCGCGCATCCGCCACGCTACCCGCGCTCGAGTAGCGCGAAGGCATCGCAACGCCGGTCACCTGCGACGCCCCGAGCGCTTCCACCGCAAGTACGGCCGTTACTGCAGAATCGATTCCGCCACTTAAGCCCACCAACGCCGTCTGAAATCCGCACTTGCGAAAATAATCGCGCAACCCCAGCACCAGCGCATCGTGCAATTCGGCGGGCTCTGGAGAGGCCGGTTGCGGGGCAGGCCATTGGCCATTGAAATCCACCACCGCCACGCGCTCACGAAATGCGTCGAGCACCATGGTGTCGCCGTTGGGACGTGCAGCCAACGAGGCGCCGTCGAAAATCAGTTGGTCGTTGCCTCCCACCGAATTGCAGTACGCGAAAGGCACCCCATGCCCCCGCGCAAGGTCGGAGAGCATCTCACGACGTAAGGGGCTCTTACCCAGACTGTAAGGCGAAGCGCTGAGGTTTACGATGCATTCGGCTCCGGCTTGAACGAGTTCTGCAACCGGATCGCGACCATAGAATTTGTGCCCCAGATACTTCTCGGTCCACACATCCTCACAAATGGTCACTCCGATCTGTTTGCCTGCGATGGAGAGCGGGGCAATGTCGCCGGCCGGCGCGAAATAGCGGGCTTCGTCGAACACATCGTATGTCGGCAGAAGGGTCTTGTGCACTATGCGACGGGGTCGCCCGCGTTCCAGCACAGCTGCCGCATTGCGAAAGGGAGCACCGGCACCATTTGTGTTGCGCTCGACAAACCCGACCAGCAACGGGGCCCGGGAGGCGGCTTCATGAAGCTCGTTTACACACGTTTCCGCCGCCGCGAGAAACCCTCCCTGAAACAGCAAATCCATGGGAGGATAGCCAGTGACGGCCAGCTCCGGAGTGAGCACCAGCTCCGCTCCGGCATCCACGAGTTCCGCGTAAGCGGCGAGGATTCTGTCCCGATTGCCCTGGAAATCGCCCACGGTGGTGTTGACTTGGGCAAACCCGATTCGCATGTCTCATACCCGCATGCGCGGCTTGCGCCGTCAACATGGCTCAGACCGTCGCAGAAGTATTATCGGCACGATTGCTTGCTCGACGCGCGACTTCGGAGAGGCTTTGGTTGTCCGCTTTGCTGCCTCACATGTCCGCAGAACCTGTCATTGCCTGTGCCGCCGTTTATCTGATCGCTGTTTACGGGTTGTACCCGGCGCTCGTCCGCCTGCGCGCGCTGTTGCTGCGAAGCCGCCCCGGAGGACAATCGCTGCCGTTGACATTCGATGCCGCCGTGGTGCTTGTGGAGAACGGCGCGCATGATCGCGTGAAGGCGCGGCTGCAGAATCTGCTCGCATCCGATTTCGGCACGCGCCCGGGAGAAGAAACATTGCAGATCGTTCTCGTCTGCCGCAGCGGAGACGGCGCAGCACGCCGTGCGCGCGAGATCAGGGACGACCGGTTGAAAGTTGTAGAAACGCCGTCCACAACGCCACACGGCGAATGCCTCAATCGCGGCGTCGCCGCGTCTGGCACGGCCGATCTCGTCGTGTTCACAACGATGGATGCCACATTTGCGGCGGATACCGTTCGGCAGCTTGCCGGTCCGTTTCGCGACCCGCGGGTGGGCGCAGTGTGCGGGGTGGTGCGTCTTCAGAACCCCCCCGGGCAAACCGCTGCTGCGGCAGCGACCTTTCTCCGTGCGGGCGAGTGGCTGCGGGCATACGAAGCCACCGCAGATTCCGCGGTGGGGGGATTGCCCTCCCTGTTCGCAATGCGCCGTGGTCTCGTCCCGGAGTTTCTGCCGAACGACGAACTGGAATCGCTCCTCGGCCCCATGCACGCTGCAGCCCGCGGGCGTCGCGTTGTGCTGGCTGCCGGGGCGGTTGCCTATGAGTATCCCCCAGGTGCGGGAAGCGAATTCATCCGCATCCGCAGACGCACCGCAGCACTTGTCGAAACCCTTGTGCGCACCCCCAGTCGGATCCTTGGCAATCGTCTCGCGCCCCTGACGATTTTTCACGAAATCCTCCGCCTGCTTACACCGGCCGCTTTTCTTGTGCTGCTCACCGCCGCGGGATTCGCGGCACGCGACTCGGGGCCGTGGACCTGGACGTTTGCGGTGGCGCTTGCCGCGGTTCTCATCGCTCTCGCCGGCGCGGCAGGATTGTGGCGGCGTCCGTGGTTTCTCATCGATCTTCTCAGTCGCACAGCCATTCGCAGTGGCGCGGTGCTCGCGGGGCTGTTGGATGCGCCGGGTCGGCTTCTGCGTGGCGCTCGCAGCACGCGTCCCGCCACATCGCGTTCCACAAAACACGTCAAAAAACAGGGAGCTGCCTCCGCCGAGCCAGCAGCCAGCGATTCCGTTCAGACCCAACGCGCTGCATTGGATCCGCCCGAGAACGGCGGTGCGGCAGCGCCGACATCGGCGGATCAGCCGCCCGTTTCGAACCCGGGATAAAGCGTCATGCCGCCGTCGACGAATAGCGAGATGCCGTGAACGTAATCGGAGTCGTCGGCAGCCAACCACACGGCTGCACGCCCGATTTCCTCCGGTTCGCCGATGCGCTTGTAGGGGATCAACTTCAGCAAGTCGTTGTACGACTCCACGGTCCCCCATGCTTCGTTATTAATCGGGGTGCGAATCGCTCCCGGCGCAATGCTGTTCACTCGGATCCGAAACGGCGCAACCTCCTGGGCAAGGCTTTTCATCATCAACATCACGCCGCCTTTGGACGTGGCGTAATTCACATGTCCCGCCCACGGGATGATTTCATGCACCGAGCTGATGCAAATGATTTTGCCGGCCGCGCACGACACGTCCGGTCGAAGGCCCTGACGTTTAAACCGCCGCACAGCCTCGCGTGCGCAAAGAAATTGCCCGGTCAGATTTACATCGATCACTTTCTGCCATTGATCGAGCGTCATCTCGTCGAACGGTGCATCAATCTGGATCCCGGCGTTGTTCACAAGAATATCCAATGGCCCGAACTCAGCGCTTACCCGTTCGAACATCTCCGTGACCGCGTCCTCCCGGGATACGTCGGCCCGTACGGTCATGGCCCGCGCACCGCAGCGTTCGATTTCGGCGACGGTCTCCGCCGCTTTTTCCTCGCGGCCCACATAGTTGACGGCCACATTGGCTCCTGCATGCCCAAGGGCGACGGCGATGGCTTTTCCAATGCCTGAACTCGCCCCCGTCACAATGGCGGTCTGGCCGGCCAACAGCCTGAGCACCGGACACGTCGGCGGTACGGGAGCAGGCCATTGCACAGGGGTGTCTTGAGTTTCCATGCCCATGAGGAAAGATCCTGCAAGGCATGGATTCCCAAAGCAAGCCCTCACCTGCGCCGACCGGTCGGCAGCCGCAGCGCCGTCACCGGATCTGGCGGATTGCGGTGTTGTTTGCATTTCTTCTGCTGGCAACCGCCGCATGGCTGGCCGATTGGCAACCGCGATTTCTCGTGCAGCTGTTTCATCGCGACAATCACGCCGTGTTCTACGGACCGGGCGATGGCGGCCATCTTGCAATAACCATCGACGATGGGCCGTCCGCAGCCACCAACGAGATTCTTGACGCGCTTAGGCGGCATGACGTCCGCGCCACCCTTTTCCTCATGGCGGCCGCTGCACAAAACGATTCCGGCCTTGTGCGACGCATCGTGCGCGAGGGCCATGAAATCGGGAATCATCTGTGGGAAGACCGCCCTGCTTATAAGATGTCGCGGGAAGAATTCCGCGATGCGCTGGCCCGATCGCAACGCGTGCTGACAGCGTTCGCGCCGGTCCGATGGTTTCGTCCTCCGCACGCTATTTATCTGGACTGGATGATTGCGGACGCGCGTCGGGACGGGTTGACCACGGTCATCGGATCGCTGCATCCGTATGACACGGCAGTGCCATCGGTGGAGTACGCCGTATCCCAGATACTACGAAACGGCCGTGCGGGCGACATCCTTGTGTTGCACGACGGGGCCGAGCGCGGTCTGCGCAGCGCAGAAATTCTGGACCGCGTCCTGCCTGGACTGCGCGAGCGCGGCTTGCAGCCCGGACGGTTGTCGGACCTGCAGTGGTGAAGCGCAGCTGAGGTGGTTGGGGCGGACGGAAACGCATTCTGACGAGGCACCTTGACAATCTTCGGGCCACTGGCATGGTGGCTATGCCAGTGCCTATGTCCGCCGCAGCTTATCGACCCCAGCCCGCCGAGTTCGCTCACACCCGCTCCCGGCGGCCTCTACTCAGCGAGCCTGTCTATCGCCAGCTTGCGCGCCTGTGCCGGTCCGCCATCGAAGCCAACCAATTCCGGATCGGCGACCGCTTCCCTTCCGAACGCGAACTAGCCAAACAGCATGGCGTCAGCCGCGTCACCGCCAACAAAGCCATCGCCAGCCTGGTCGCCGAACATCTGCTCGAACAACGCCCGGGTCTCGGTGCGTTCGTTTCCGGCAACAAAAATCTTCAGGCCTCGCTTCGCGACACCGAAAGCTTCACCGGCCATGCCCGCTCCGCCGGATTCATTCCCAGCACCAGGGTGCTCAGCTTCGAAAAACGCACTGCGACCGATCTGCCCGAGTTCGTCCGTCGCCCGCTCGCTTTGGGTCCGCATTCTGCCGAACCGGTATTCGAAGTCGTACGGTTGCGCCTTGCAGATGGTGAACCTGTGATTCTTGAAAACCGCTGGATTCTTGCGCGGCATCTTCCGCGCCTCACCCGACGCCAGATGGCCGGTTCGTTTTACGCGATCCTCGAAGCTGCAGGCGTCGAGGTTACCGGCGAGGAACAGATCATCTCTGCGCGCAATGCCACCACAAAGGAAGCCGCCACCCTTGCTGCACCGCGCAGCGCAGCGTTACTCGTGGTGGAAGGTCCGGGCTACACCCGCGGCCGCGAAGCGCTCTGGCATCAGGTGCTTTTGTATCGCGGAGACCGCTACCGGCTGCGCAACGAAACGCTTCCCGCAGAGCAGCGCCAGCGCACAATCGTGGAATACAACGGCCCACTTCATGAACCGGTCCGCACCCCGGCCCAGAAGCTGGGCTGACAGGTTCAATCCGCCCCTGCTCCCCTCTTCATCCTCTCTCCTTCAGTCACCTCACTTCACATCCTCAACCCATGCCCACACTGACCCAACCTCCACCCCCCGCAACCGATTCCACCACCTCACAACACCACGCGATGGACGCGTCAACCGTAATAGAACATCGCATCGGTGGCCGCGGCGTTTCCACCGGCGGCGCTGAGATCTCCGTCTCTTCACCGGTGGACGGACGTCCCATGGGCCACATTCTTTCCGCCACCCCTGATATGGTCGAAGAAACCGTTGCCGCGGCGCGCAAGGGGTTCGAAGAATGGCGCGCCTGGACCGTCAAAGACCGGGTCCAGCCTTTGTTTCAATTCAAACAGCTTGCCGAAGGCCAGCTTGAATCCTTGTCGGAACTTTGTGCCAGCGAATGCGGAAAAACGCATGCCGAAGCAAGGGCCGAACTCGAGAAAGGTATTGAAGTTGTGGAATTCGCCACATCGGCTCCGCAGCTTCTTGCCGGAGAACTTCTGGAGGTCAGCAACGGCGTTGACTGTTTCCAGCGGCGTTATCCGCTGGGCGTTGTTCTTGGCATCACACCGTTCAATTTCCCCGGCATGGTGCCGATGTGGATGTGGCCGCTGGCCATCGTGTCCGGCAACGCGTTTATTCTGAAACCCAGCGAGCAGGTTCCTATCACCTCCGTGCGTATTGCGGATCTCCTCGCTGAAGCCGGACTTCCTGCCGGGGTTTTTAACGTCCTGCATGGCGGGCGCGAGACGGTCGAGGCGCTGCTGGATCATCCGGGTATCGCAGCGGCAGCGTTCGTAGGCTCCACACCGGTTGCGCGCGCGGTTTATCAGCGCGGTATTGCGGCAAACAAACGTGTCCTCGCGCTTGGCGGAGCCAAGAATCATCTTGTCGTCGTGCCGGATGCCGATCCGGAGATCGCTGCACGCAACATCGTTTCATCCGTGACCGGATGCGCCGGTCAACGTTGCATGGCCGCGAGCGTGCTCGTCACCGTGGGCGATTGTGGGACGGTCATGGAACGGATCGCAGCGGAAATGCGCAAAATCCAACCGGGAATCAACATGGGTGCCATCATTAATCCCCGATCGTTGGAACGCATCCGCAGTTACATCGACCAAGCCGAACGCGACGGCGCCAAAATCGCGATCGACGGGCGTGACGCATCAGTGCCTGAGAAAAAGAAAAACGGCAACTACATCGGCGCCTCCATGATCGACGGCATCACGCCGGATTCTCCGGCGGCACGTGAGGAGATCTTCGGTCCCGTTCTTTCCGTCCTTCACACCCGAACGCTCGATGAAGCCATCGCCATCGAAAACGCAAATCCTTACGGCAACGCCGCCTCCATCTACACAAGCAGTGGCGCCGTTGCGCGCTACTTCGAAATGCGCGCCAGCGCAGGGATGATCGGCGTAAACATCGGCGTGCCCGTTCCGCGCGAACCCTTCGCGTTCGGCGGATGGAACGATTCCAAATTTGGAGCAGGCGACATCACCGGGCGCGACGGGCTGTCCTTCTGGTCGATGACAAAAAAAATTACGGAGAAATGGACTGCCGGCGCAAGCCGCAACTGGATGAGCTGACATGAAAGCCGCCGTTTATCAGGGCAAGGAAGATATCGTCGTCCGGGACGTGCCCGATCTCGTGCTGGAGGAAGGCGAGGTCCTCCTGCAAATCGAAGCCTGCAGCGTGTGCGGCACCGACCTGCGCACCTACCGTCATGGCGACAAGAAAATCGTGCCGCCACGAATCCTCGGCCATGAATTCTGCGGCACCGTTGTTGAATCGCGCACAAGCGGAGATCCCACAGGCATTGTCCCCGGCGATCGGGTTGTCATGTACATCGTGCTTGTGCACGCCACGGACCGCTACGTGGAAATGGGTCGCCCGAATCTCACGGCGCACCGCACCACGATGGGCTATCAGCACGACGGCGGATTTGCGCCGCTGATGAAGGTGCCCGCCATCGCGATGCGAAATCGCAACCTGTTTAAGGTTACGTCCGACATCCCATCCGAACAGATGAGTCTTGCGGAACCCCTCGGCTGCGTCATGAACGCGCATTCCCGACTCGGCATCGGGCTGAAGGACACCGTGGCTGTAGTCGGGGCCGGTCCCATCGGCATGATGCACGCCATGGCATCCCGCCTGCAGGGCGCCCAGAAGGTTTTTGTGCTCGATAACAATCCGGCCCGGCTCGAAATGGCGCGCGCGTTCGACATCGACGGCGTAATCCTCGTTCAACCGGACGGATCGCATCGCGAACAGATCCGCGAACTGACGGATGGCTTCGGCGCGGATGTCGTCATCGTGGCAGTCAGCGCGGCTGCCGCGCAAAATGACGCCCTCGAGATCGCAGCCAAGGCCGGGCGCGTGAATTTCTTTGCCGGCCTCCCGAAGTCCAGCCCCATTGCGCCCCTGGATGTCAATCACATCCATTACAAGGAACTCGAAATCTCCGGATCTTACTCCGAAAAGAAAAGCGATTTCCAGGCGGCTTTCGCGCTGCTCCACAGCGGACGTTTTCCCGCTTCAAAATTCGTCACGCACACACTCCCGCTGGAGCGCATCAACCAGGCGTTTCCTCTCATGGAAAAGGGTGAGGCACTCAAAGTCTGCATCCTTCCCCAGTCCTGATCCGCCAGCCCCAACGCCATCGCATCCGCAACCCAGACACCATGACAACCCACACCGATTGCCATCTCTATATTGCCGGCGCGCGCCGACCGTCTTCCAACGGCACAACCCGCGACCTTCACTCTCCCCACGACGGACGCGTCATCGCCAAAGTCTCTCAAGCCACGGCCGAAGATGCCGATGAAGCTGTTCGCACGGCGCATGAAGCCTTCCTCGCATGGAAAGAACTTTCCCCGTACAAACGCGAAAGCATCATCCGTAAAGCCACCGCGTATTGCCGGACAAAAGCGGACGAGATCGGCCACCTCATGGCTCTGGAGCAGGGCAAACCCCTGAACCAATCCCGCTCCGAAATTGTGGCCTCCTGCGATACGATCGATTATTACGCGGCCGAAGGCGTGCGCATCGAAGGCATTGTCAATCCCACTGAAGATCCCAATTACCGTTCGCACGTCACTTATCAACCGGTGGGCGTCTGCGCGTTGATCACCCCGTGGAATTATCCTGTGTCGTTATTGAGCTGGAAACTGGGACCTGCACTCGCCACAGGCTGTTCGGTGGTGGTGAAGCCGACCACAGTCACTCCTCTCTCGCCGACTGCCTTTTGCGAGGCGCTGACCGAGGGCGGCCTGCCGCCCGGCTTGTTAAACGCCATCCCCGGACCCGGCAAAGTGGTGGGAGAAGCCCTCCTCCGCCATCCCATGGTGGAAAAAGTCGCAATGACCGGCTCCAGCCAAACCGGGAAACGTCTCATGGAGGTGTTCGGGCCGACACTCAAAAAGATCTCGCTCGAACTCGGCGGCCAATGTCCTGCCATAGTGTGCGCCGACGCCGATCTCGATCTCGCCGCCAAAATCCTTGCCTACAAAGGCTTCCGCAACAATGGCCAATCGTGCAGCTCCATCAACCGCGTGTATGCAGACGTCGCAATCCACGATGCGCTTGTGCAACAATTGAAGGCCATCGGCGAGGGAATGTCCATCGGCGATGGGATCACCGATCCCGCGGTGGATCTCGGTCCGATGGCCACAGCCGACGGTGTGGCAGTCTGCGAAGATCATGTGGAGGACGCCCTGCGGCACGGTGCGAAACTCGTCACCGGTGGCAAACGGCCCGAAGGCGAAGCCTATGCCAAAGGCCATTACTATCTTCCCACAATTCTGACTGGTGCCACGCACGCCATGAAGGTCATGCGCGAGGAAACGTTCGGTCCCGTGGTGCCTTTCGCGCAGTTCGCCACGGTGGATGACGCGGTGAAAATGGCCAACGACACAGCCTACGGCCTTGTGGCGTATCTCTTTACAAAGGATACCTCGGCAACCTTCCGCATTTCCGAAGCACTGGAAGCAGGCACAGTCTGCGTCAATCATGGAGCGGTAAACACAAACTACGCGCCATATGCAGGCTGGAAAGACAGTGGGTACGGCGTCGAACTCAGCCGCAAAGCCGTGTTCGAGTATCTAAAAACCAAACATATCAAAATCGCGCTCGCCTGATGTATCTCCACCCTTCCCAGGCTCGCGCCGTCTTTCACACGGCGTTGCGCGAGCGCTTCGCCCTTCTCGCAGTGAATGCCGACAGCCCGGCGGCGGTGCGCGACTGTCTTGAGGCGGCGCGGGAATGCTCCGCCCCGATCATCATCGAAACCAGCCTCTGGCAATTGCAAGGGCGCAGCTTTGGGATGGGCGATCCGGTGCTCGGCCTCGCGTTGTACGCGGCACGAGTGTCCGTACTTGCCGACTCGCAACGTTATCGTGAGGTGCCGGTCATCCTACATACCGACCACATCAAAGGTCCGCAAACCATGGAGATCCTTGGCGCAGGCATCCGGGGCATCCCGGTGCACGTCGGTCAGACCGAGGTTCTGCTGCATCCATCGACGATATCGCTCGACTCCTCCGAACTCAGCGAGGAAGAAAACATCCGCACCATGAACGCACTCTGCGCCATCGCCGCCGAACATGAATGCGATGTTACGCTCGAAATGGAAGCGGGCGTGGATGACGGAATCACTTCGCCCGAGGATGCCCGCAGGCTGCTTGGCGCGGTGGAAAACGAACATCCCGGTCGCCTTGCGCTCTGGGCGCCTGGTGTCGGCACCCGCCATGGATTGTCTGCTGAAGGCTATCCGGCGTTCTCCGCCGATGCTGTGCAGCTCCATGCAGAACTGGCCTCTGAACTTTGCGGGCGGCCCATCGGCATCGCGCTTCACGGTTCCTCAGGCCTCCCGTCCGAATCCTTACAGGCTGCTGTGGCCGCAGGAGTCGCAAAAGTCAATTGGTCCTCCGAATCCCTGTTGGTCCGTTCCACGGCAGCGGGACGTTATTTCGCAGAGAACCACGCCCGGCTGCAACCTGCACACAAGGAATTCAAGGCGCATGCCATGGACAATGGCCTGCAGAAGTTCGTGGCGCAGGATTACATCCCAAAAGTCATCGACCGCATCCGCACGCTTGGAGGCAGTGGTCGAGCCTCCGCCTGCATGGAAGCAGCGCGCAAGCCCTGAATCGCCCAACCCAACGGGCGCCGTCAGCTCCCCCTAAACATTTTTTGTTCATGAAAACCTGTTCCTACACTCCCATCCGCTGGGGCGTACTCGGCGCAGCCCGCATCGCCAAATCCGCCTTGATCCCGGCTATCCGCGACGCAGGCGGAACGGTGTCCGTCGTTGCATCCCGAAGTGCTGACAAGGCCGAAGCGTTTGCCACGGAGACCGGGACGCCGACCTGGCGCGATTCCTACGAGGCAGTCCTCGAAGATCGGAATGTCGACGCCGTCTACATTCCGCTGCCCGCAAGTCATCATGCGGAATGGGCGATAAAATGTGCAAAGGCCGGAAAACCTGTGTTGTGCGAAAAACCCATGGCCACAACCGCAGCCGATGGACGCCGCATGATTGAAGCGTTTGAACAGGCGGACCTTCTGCTGATGGACGCCACCATGATGCGTTATCATCCCATGCACGTAGAATCGAGACGTATCCTGGAGAGCGGACGTATCGGCCAACCGCTTGCGGCGCACTCCATATTCATGGCGGGCGCATCCGATCCCAGCGACATCCGGCTGCGCAAAGAAACCGGCGGCGGCGCGCTGCTGGATCTGGGCTGGTACTGCATTGAGATCCTCCGCTTTTTCTTCGGCGAACCGGATCACTGCACCGGTCAGGCCCGCGTGGGCACCGAAACCGGGGTCGATGAAGTGTTCACCGGATTACTGCACTGGAATGATGGCCCGTGCGCTTCCTTCGCGTGCGCGCTTAAATCCCGTTTCGCATGCTCTTACGACATCGTCGGCACAGAGGGACGCCTCACGGTCTCCGGCGGGGCGATGGTCGCATGGGCGGGCGGCAACCACCGGATCGTTGTGGAAACCGCTGACGGCGTGGAACACCTTGCCCCACAAGACGCAAATCATTACACACTACTTGTGGAAGCTTTTCATCACAGCCTCGCCACTGGTGAACTTCCACGCTATCCGGCTTCTTACGGGCTCGCCACACTGGAAATTGTCGACAAACTGTTTGCAGCCGCTCTGCCGGGCTGAACGCTGTCTGACGAGCCCCGCTCCCTCACCAGCACCCTCTCACAAAACAAACATCTGTCGCTTCAACGGATATCCTGGCGGCTACGACTGAACCATCCGCCGTTCATTTGTAAAATATTGCGGAAAGGCTCTTCATTGCTACCCAGCCCATTGCGACCGTCGGCCGTTTCCGAATTCTAAATCGATCGCGTTTTTCTATTGCGTGTTGACCACTGTATAGTAACGAAACCGCCTCCCGTCGATGAAGACTACTGCTGCGCTTTGCTCCGCGCAAAACGCCACCGTGCGAAGTCCTTCTCCCAAGTTAGTAATCGCGCAACATGGCATGATGGCCCCAAGCGTTTTGACGGATTACCCGCCCTTGCCACCGGGCAAGTTTCCGATGCCACCCTGCAACGTTTGCTTAACGCTCGAGTTCAGCCTACTCCGCCCCCCAACAAATGGAACCGCTCATCTGTGACAAAGCTTACCTGATCAATTTTCAGAAAGAGCACAAAAACCGCTTCCGAGGGTCGGCTCATCATTTCCTTGAAATCCACCGGACTGTTCGGGCTGATTTTCTCATCACCAGCACCCTTGCCGCATTCTCCTGATTTGCGGATCTGTTTCGGTTAAAACACTTAGCTTTGAGCTGATGTGAGGATGTTGATCGATAAGGTTCTCAGGAAGAGCCGTTGTCAATGCAGTCTCTAACTCGGCATCAGCATCTTTTCTGCTATCGTCAATATATTCCCAGATGCCATCAGGTGATGAATCCGTATGCTCGCCGGCATCGATCAGTGCCTGCCAGCAAGGATCAACTCCAACCTTTATTGACGCATGATCCAGTTCAGCGACCGGCGGCAGCGGGTTGGCTCCAGCCAATGGTCCAAGGGATTCCTCTCACAGAGGCACTAAGACACGGAGGCTCACAATCCAGATATCCGTGGTTCGGGTAATCCCGTCCTGCATGAGCGCGTCTCCGAGATTCAGAAGGTAACCGAGCTTGAGACCGGTGAGACGGAGATGAGTCAGTAACTGCTTCTTGTGGGCAGGTGTGACCCGCTCGACGGACTTCAGTTCCACGTTAACCAGTCCCTCGACGATGCATACGTGCGGCCGTGCGGGGCAGCCCCCTCAGCCATTTTAAACCTCGCACGGCGAGCGTATTCTGCCACGCGGTTTCCGCGTTGAGACTGTTGCTCTGCGTCTTTACTTTGGAAGTGGGTTTCCTCGCGAATCCATCCAATCCGGGAACGGATCGCGGAACTTGGCCCATTTCTCCGGACCCATAGCCATTTCTCTGTCGTTGAGAAGACAGTTTCGTAATTGCTCAAGAATCTTCTTTTTAGGCAACTGCTGGCCAATGTAAACAAGCTGCTGACGGCGGTCGCCGTAAGGTTCCTGCCATTCCTTCATGATCGACTTCCATGATTCGTCATCATCGGGCCAGTGGGTTTTCGGTGCGGCGGCCCACCAGAATCCGAGCGGGCGATATTCGGCACTGCCCCCGGCCTGGCTCCACATGCCGATCATGTCGTTTCGGCTGGCCAGCCAGAAATACCCCTTGGATCGCAGAAGTCCGTCCCAATCGGTGTGGATGAAGTCCCAGAAGCGTGTCGGATGAAACGGACGTCGCGCACGGAAGACAAAACTGCAGATCCCGTATTCCTCGGTCTCGGGCGTGTGGACGCCGTTAAGTTCCTGAATCCAACGGGCAGAGGTCTGGGCCTTCTCCATATCGAAAAGCCCAGTGTCAAGGACAGTGTCAAGAGACACGCGGGAACGTTCAGTCTCAATGATGCGTGCTTCCGCATTGAGGGCGCGAAGCGTGCCGAGAAGCTCTTTCCTGTCGTCATCGCTGACAAGATCGGTCTTGTTAACGAGGAGCACATTTGCGAATTCCACCTGATCAACGAAAAGGTCTGCGACCGTTCTTTCATCCTCCTCATTCATGGCCTCCCCCCGTTCCCTCAATGACTGTGCTTCGCGGAATTGATCGAGGAAATGTGCGGCATCCACCACCGTCACCATGGTGTCCAACCTGGTGAGTTCGTGCAGACTCTTGCCGTTCTCATCGGTGAAGGTAAACGTCTGGGCGACTGGCAACGGCTCAGAAACACCTGTGGATTCTATCAGCAGATAGTCGAACCGCCCCTCGGTTGCGAGGCGCGAGACCTCCTTGAGCAGGTCATCGCGAAGCGTGCAGCAGATGCAGCCATTGGTCATTTCGACAAGCTTTTCTTCGGTGCGCGAGAGTTCGGCTCCGCCATCACGCACGAGGTCCATATCGATGTTAATTTCGCTCATATCATTGACAATGACTGCGACGCGACGGCCCTCACGATTGTTGAGGACGTGGTTGAGCAACGTGGTTTTGCCTGCTCCAAGAAAGCCAGAGAGCACGGTGACGGGAAGTTTGTGGGATATGGTGTTCATACTTTGGGTGCGCTAGGATCTGAAATTGGTGTGGTAACAGCAAACGATTGCGAGCGTGCCAGTCCTTCGCGAATCGCGTTGGCGTCGAGCCGGACGCCGATGAGCACGGCGCAGGCAGGCACTGAGGGTTTCTGCGGCATCTCGTTCAGTGTTGCCTCGCCTTGCAGGTTATCGACCCGCTGAAACTTAAACCAGCGCTCGGGCTCTTCCATGAGCCGGACGACGCCCTTCACGCGCAGTACCTCCGCGGGAAGCGACATCAGCCATTGCTGAAGATCTTTGGATGGCATGGGATCGGGAAGACTGACCTCCAGGCCCGCGAATCCATGCGCGAGTTGGTGGCGTTCATCGCTGTGTGCGTGATTGTCCGGCTGCAGGTGTTCGCTGTGCGCTTGAGTGATATGACCATTCTGTTTTATACCGCGAATGTTTGAGGCGAGTTTTTGGAGAAAAGCAGCAAACGCTTGCCGATCCGTCTGCACTGCTCTCGGATTGAACCATTCGATATCGGCTTGCACTTTGGCCAAGCGCATTTTGGATTCCGATTCGGTTCGGGTAAAGACGAGGTGGCTTGCAGTTTCGACTTGGAGCCGTTCCAAGTCATTGTGCCAATGCCGCTTCTGCCAGCGCTTGAGATCGACCAACGTGACTTGCAGCACCGGAGCGAAGCGTTGGCGTAATTCGGGTTTAATCAAGAGATGTTCGATAAGGGCGGTGGGATCTGTAGTGCCATTGGCTTCGATGAGCACAATGCGCTTTTCCGATGGCTCAACTTCGAGGAGGATATTTATGAGTTCACTGACTGAATCGCAGCAAATGCAGTTTCCATTGATGGGGGCCACTATGCGCCCCTCTTTGCTTAGCGACGAGGCATCGACTCGCGCGTTGGAGTAGTCGTTGATGATGGTGAACGGCTGCAGCGCGCGTTCTTCCAGAAGAGGGAGGACGTCGCGGAGAAACGTGGTTTTCCCGGCACCGAGAAAACCTACCACAAGTACAAGCGGAACAGGATTGTTAGAAGGGGTCGAACTCATGCGGCGCCATGAGTGCAGCGGGCCTTTCGGCACAGCCAGAAGTTCCGGATGTGTACGCTGGCAAGCAGCGTGCCGCCCACAAGATTTGCCAGCACGGCCCCGGTGAACGGCGAAGGCGTATCAGTCGTTGTGCAATGCGCGCAATGACTTTGAGCGCCTTGGGCCGCGGGTGTGGAAAAGAACGCTTCATAGATTGCAATAGCAATGAGCAGGCTCAGTCCTGCGGCACTTGCGATTAGCACCGCCCTATCCTTGTGCTTACGGCAGCCGAGAAACACGGCGGTTGCTGTCATCGGCAGGACCAGCAATACCATCCAGAGATGAAAATCGTGTCGGGCCCAGAATGAAGCTGCGAGAACTGGTGCAGCGACGATGACGATCGGCGTCAGCAGACAATGCACGGCGCAGAGCGTCGACATGCCCACTGCGAACGAATCGAGCCATCCCGGGGAGCGAATGTGAGTGCTTGCGGTTGTTTTCATGATGCTCTTTTGGGGGTGGTACTTGCGAAGATTTGGCGCTTAGGGTGCCTAAAAGAATGTCTGGCTCGAGGTGTGTTCTCGGGAGACGCAAGCCATTGGGCCAGCCATCGGCGAGCTTGGGAGGGTGGAAGCCATGGGCAACCCTCGCCCCGCTTTTGAAACAATGCGTAGCACCGGTCGCGATACCCCTCCCGTGTTACGGTGCCAAGGCGTTGCTCATAGTCTTCAAGCCATGCCAGCAAAGGGCGACAGGCGACGAGCATCTCGTCGGCACTACTAAAGCGAAGACGATCGACTTCATAACGCCCAGGAGTGAGGGGCGTTGCGCCCGCACATCCGGCGAAACGTTCCCGTCCCCGAATGAATACAACGCCGCTGGCGTTCGGATCGCTCGGATACCATCCCGCACAGAACGAGTGCAGCTCGACGGTCCCGGCCTGACACGCAAAGCGGTAGCGACTACTTCCTTCTCCCACGGTGTTTTCACGTGCGATACGCTGCGCTCCGAGCCGCACAAGCAGATTCCCGTGGTGATGCTGCGCATCGCATCCCCAGAAGAACATCTGCTGGGTCATAAGACCGGCCAGATCGCGCACAAGCGCACGGACTTGGGATCGCGGGCGCTGTGATGATGGCATAATAAAACGATCTTGATTCATTGGTTGGCAATGAGGCGCATGCGTTTTGCGGAGTCATCAACCGCACGCGTCTGGAAGATCGATGCAGAGCCGTAGGCGGTAATCCGCTGCGGAGCAAACCGGAGCGCTGCGATGAATCAAGGGCAGTGTATCTTCACGTTGTCGGCCGCTGAACGCCGCGACATGCCAAGGCCTCAAGAGGCGAATTTCATCTTTGTTAATGACGATAGCTCGGTTTGCGTCCTCAACCGAACGGCCACGCAGCCCAAGTTCCTCGAAGCGCGCATTATCGTTGTGGACCCACTCGGTGCCAGGCCCTGCATAGGTGCAAAGCATGCGCAGTCGCAGTGAGTCAGCGTGAAAGAGAAGGCAGCCATTGTCTTCGATGCGTTCTAAGCGCACGCGGGCATGTTGTGAGTCGGCGATCTCGGAAAACAGTTTTACTAATAACCAAATATCCTCGGCCAACGCGGAGGCAGCGGCGGGGGTGCACCATGTTCTTGTTATCTCCGCGATTGCCTCGTTGATTTCTGTTCTGGTTGCTGGATTAAAATCCAGTGCCACTTCGCACGGCGTGCTGAGCAAAGCGCGAATCGCCGGTTCGCAGCGCGGGTCAGGCGCCCTTTCCCATACAGCAAAATTGACCCCGGCATTACGGATGGCTGACAGTCCAGAGCAAACACTCGAGACGTTTTCGGAAGGTGAGGCAAATAACATTGGGGATGATGAACCATGACCTGCCTGCAGATCGGCTACAGACAGGGCATGCAATTGAATTTGAGATGGCTCAAGCCCTGGCCAAGTGACTCCAAGCACTTGGTTAGGCGAGTGCTGTTAGTGCGATCACGGAGAGCAAAACACTTTTTGGCTCGGGAACAGTTTGAAACAAATATGTCCCAGAGGCATGAAGTTGTTTTCATCTGCGTAAGAGGTCATAGCCATACCGATTTGGCGAAGATTGGACGCGCAAGCTGCCTGCAGCGATTTCAGGTGCGCATTGGCTACGCTAGGGGCGACGAGTGCGGCGAGAATCATCACGATGGCGAGGACGACAAGCAATTCGAGAAGGGTGAACGCGTTTCTTGAAGCGCTGCGCAGGAGGGACAAGGTCATACGAGAATGAGCATGCATTATCGATAATAAAGCAATCACGTTTGGTTGCAAGTCGAAATTTACGGAGCATGCACGGCGTGCACCGGTTGGCACGTTATCGGTTGGCGAACAACCGGATCGTCTGCACTCGTGTGAGCGGACAAAACAACACTTATAACAGCTCGAGATGTTGAAAGCCACGCTTTAGGGAAAGGCCTTGTTAGCCATACTCAGGCAAAGGGCGTTCACGATTCCTGCGGCGTCTGGGCGAATTAGTCGATGGTTGGCTTAAAGAGTCCAAACGAAGGGTCACTCCGGCACGAGCAATTGCGAAACCGAAAACCGCGTCTGGGAAAGTCAATGCGCCGTCCTGAAAGATCATTTCCATCTCCTGGTGCGCGTGCCTCCCGGCAAGCCCGAACTGACCGACGAAGAGCTTGTCGAACGCGTGCGCACGCTCAATGGCAAACGGGCGGCAAAGGATCTCCAATGGCTTCTTGGCAACCTGCAGGAACAGATCCAAGCGGACGAGCTGCCGATCAGATCAAAGCGCGTTACGTGGCACGCATGCATGACGTCTCGAGGTTCGTGCGTGAAGGGGAATATTAGGGACAGGCCTTTTATTTGCTGAGGGAATATTAGGGACAGGCCTTTTATTTGCTGGATGAGTACAGATTATTTGGTTTCAGTGCTTT
>CAZZCL010000033.1:17970-31936 GCA_964652295.1 uncultured Chthoniobacterales bacterium | reverse complement strand
CGCGCCGCGGCAGTGGCAACCGCCGTTTCCGGGGTACCTGCCGACCGAGCTGCGCTGGTACCGCCGTCGGCAGCGCATTGCACGGGGTTAAGTGAGGAAATCATTGCGGCGAACGCGTAGACAAGGGTGACGGGTGTGGATCTTGCAAGGCGCAGGTGCAGCGGGCGATAAGGGATTGGGTTCATGCGTGGTGTCTGACTGGAACAGACACCCCCCTGGATTCTGCGTTCGACGATTTTTCGGATGCGGGAACGCCTGCCTTGAAAGGCACGACGAATGCCGCAGCAAAATCGTAGCCATTGGCGAAATCTTCGACGGAATCGGTGTCCGCCCTTCCGAACACGCCGGCTTCGATCAGATTAAAGACGATTGCGCCGATATCTTCGGAACGCCTGACACCCCAGTAGGACAATACCGTGAGGGTCATCGGACCGAATTCCTTGAGTGCGTACTGGCGCACGCCGTCGAGAAGCTCCACGGGGGTGACATGGCGCGCCGGTCCCTCGCCGGAACGTTTTAAGGATTTGGTTGTGTAATCCAGCGCATCGCGCAGGAACAGGTAGGCTTCCCGGTCGTAACGGGTGTCTGTGGAAAGGATCGTTTCGACCGCTTCATTGAAACCGACTTTGGCCATTGTTGGTGTCTTGTGCAGTGTGTGAGGTTGTCGAGGGTCCGGCGGCATCGCGCCATTGCGGACGGGGTTCCAACTCCGGCAGGCGGTTTTTGTCTCCACCGGATCGCAGCGCCGCGGCCACTGCTCCTGCCAGCAACAGGACGGCCACGGACACAACGAGAGACCGTTCCAAACGGGTGAGACTCAACATAACCGGCCGAACCGGATGGTTAAGCCTCAATAGACTCAGAAGCCTGCCCGCGTCAACCGGCTGCCCCCGGGTTGTGCCTGCGTCGGGAAGTCGCTACGGTACGGGACCCTATGCACGCTCTTCGCCTGCCTGATCGCGCTTTGCCGCCGACACCACCAGTCTGCGCCGTCATATTGGCTGTTGCGATAGCGTCTGTGCCTGCCGCTACCAAGGATGGCAACGCGCAACAGAATTCCGCCGCGGCGCAGCTTGAGTTGCTGGCTACGGCGGGTTTGACAGCCGTCGGCGCCACAGTTGAGGAACTCGGTTCAGCCTTTGCCTTCACGGAGGGACCGGCGCGTGCGGCCGATGGAGCTGTGTTTTTCACGGATCAACCCAACAACCGCATTCACAAATGGACGTCCGATAGCGGCATAAGCCTTTTTCTCGAACCGGCATTTCGTGCCAACGGCATGGCCCTCGACGCCATGGGAAACCTGATTGTGTGTGCCGAAGAACGCAATGCGTTGAAACGGCTTGGAAGAGACGGCGCCTACGAAATTCTTGCTGACACTTTTGCAGGCAGGCCGTTGAACGGACCGAACGACGTGTGGGTTGCGCCCGATGGAGCGATGTATTTCACGGACCCATTTTATCGGCGTGAATGGGGTCGTCATGACAGGCCGCCGCAGGAGATGCAGGCGGTATACCGGGTGGACACTGGCGGAACGCTGCGACGCGTGGCCACAGATTTGAAACAGCCGAACGGCATCGTCGGTTCTTCGGATGGGACGGTGTTGTTTGTGGCGGATATTGGCGCAGGACGCACCTGGCGCTACGAGATCGCTCCCGGCGGGGATTTGACTGCAAAGAGGCTGCTGTGCGAACTCGGTTCCGATGGGATGACGCTTGATGAGCGCGGCAATGTTTATCTTACCGGGCGGGATGGCGTCACGGTCGTTTCCTCTGCGGGAGATATGCTCGGAAAAATCCCGGTTCCAGGTGGGTGGACAGCGAATGTGTGTTTCGGCGGACCTGAACGGAATATCTTGTTTCTGACAGCGACGCGCGGCGTTTACGGCCTCCGCATGGCGGTTTGCGGGTTTTGAGTGCGGGGGGACTGCGCGTGCCGTCTATCCGTACTGCCCGCTTCTGAGGATTTCGCGGTGCGGTTTGAGTCAGCGTGCGATTGTCAGCGTTTCCCCTGTATCGACAACCTGAACGACCGCTTGCGAGTCGCGCAGATCCAGCACCCGATAGCGGGTGGTGGGATCGTTGGGCAGCGAGAACTCCTCATTTTCGCGCACCTTGATGGGATCGTCCTGGCCGGAAACTGCGAGCAGGGCAAATGATTGCGTTGCGCGGGCGGGCAACCCTTTCACAAGGCGGACCTCAGCGCCCGACGACTCGTTGCGTACGATCGCTTCGGCGGCGTCGACCATGTCTCCGCGTTTGTCTACAATCTGACGTTTGCTAAGCGACGACACGCGAAAGTCCGTGCCTGGGATCTGATCGCCTTGCCTTGCGTAGAGAAGTTCGCCGCTGCCGTCCTGCATGCGGAACTCGCCAATGCCGCCCTCGACGGCGGTGAGGAGGATGGGGAGGCGCGTCTCATTGAACTCCACAAGCGTCATCGGGGGCAACCCGGCGTAGGAGGAATCTGCGGGAGCGTCAGGAAGTGACGCGACGAGATCGCCAGCATCGGGGAGTTCATCCGGCAAATCGGTTTCTGGGGCGACAGATTGAAGGGTGGCCGGATCGTCCCCGGGCGAAACGTCCGCTTGTGCAACCGTGTCCAATGGCCGCCGGGAAAGGGGAACGGTATCGTCCGCCGGGCTTGTCGCCTCGGGAAGTGAGGTGTCATCGGATATGTCCGGCGCGGCCATCAGGACTTCGTCGCCGGATGCATCGGGGGATTGGCGTTCTTCATTGGCATCCAGGCCGGAGGCTGGCCTTGGTGTGGGCTCTGCGGCTGCAAGCGTTGGGCCATCCCTGGCATCCGATGTGTCGGGTGGTTCCGGCGTGGGCGATCCGGCATCTGCGACGTCGGGCGCCGGTGTTGGCGTGGTGTCAGACTCGGGGGCCGGAGTTGGCTGCGGTGGGGGAGAGGATGAAGCGGTGGCTGGCGGTTCCTCCGCGGGAAGCGGCGGAGGCGGTGCAGGCAACTTCCCACTTTCGGCGTCCTGCAGCATGCGAGCGACGGCTTTATGCCCCTTGATCATGGCGATCATAGACGCTGTGCGCCCGTCGCTATCCGCTTCCAACGCTTCCGCCCCGCTGTTGAGCAAGAGGCGGATCATATCTTCGTTGCCGCGTCCGGCGGCCATCATCAGGGGCGTCTGGCCGCGATCCTTGAAATCGACAGGCGCTCCGGCTGCGAGCAACGTTTCAGCGACTGCGCGATGATCCATGATGGCGGCGACCATGATTGCCCGTTCAAGCTGTTCCGCGTTGTGCGGCAGCATTGCCTCAACGATACGGTTGTGGCCTCGAAAAACCGCCTTCATGAAGGCTGTCCACCCTTTTTCGTCGGACAATCCGCCTTCCGCTCCGGCGCTCAGCAGAGCCTGGACTGCGCCGGAGCGATTATGGAACGCCGCCTGCATCAATGCGGTTGAGCCTTCCACGCCCTGAACGTCGGGCGAGGCCCCGCGTTCGATCAGGAGGTTCACCGTTTCGGTGTGGCCTTGTTCGGCCGCCAGCATCAGTGCGGTGTACCCGTTCACATCCTGTGCATCGGGATCCATTCCGGCATCCAGAAATGTTTGCACTGTGGCAAGATCCCCGTGGCCGGCGCTCGCCACGAAGGATTCCACGGAGTACAGGACGTTATTGCGCTCCAGATGTTCGAGCGCACGTTGGGCGGCATTTTTGCAGCCGCCCAGCGGCAGGAGCATAGCTCCGATTGATGTCAGAAAGACCGCGGCGCGGACCTTGCGCTTCATGCTTAGGAAAGTAGCACGCGCCAACGCAGGAACAACGTGCCGCTTTTGCGTGGTGCAGCGGCCGCGGTTCAGCTTAGTCATCCGCGCCAGAGGGTGCCCCCGGATCGATGAGCGGCGAAGAACCCGGGGTGGCTGGGGTTGATGAGTTTTTCGTGTCGGCCTCCCCGCTGGCAAGTGCCGCAGTCGCCTTGTCTTCGGCGGCCTTTTCCTCTGCCAGCACGTCGCTCCACGCGTACAGATTGCCGTTGTGACCACCGATCTCGGCAAGATAGTGGGCACAACGTTCCCGCCAATCCTCGTAGTCCGGAGGTGAGAAAGGTCGCTGTGCCGTGCCGGGGAACACGATGTAAGTAATCGTGAGATCCGATACCGGCCTGTGGTAAGCGGTGGCTTTGGGGTTGATTGTTTGCGCAATGCGCAGGCTGGCCTCGCCGATTTTGGTATTCGGACCGGCATCGCCAACGATGGCGGGGTACAACGTTCCGTCGTGAATGGCCACGGCGTAATCGCCGATGCGCGGTGCGCGCTCCGGATCTCCGCCGACAACCATAAACGTGGGCATCACCACGAAGGGATCGGCGCGGGCAACGAGAAAACTCCGCGCTTTAAGATCCCGGACGTTGTGTTCCGCGTCTTCAATGGCTCCCCGAAGCTCTTTTGCGCGCGCTGCTGCAGGACCCGTTTTCAGTTCGGAGCGCCATTTTGCGATGCGTTCCTCGTACATACCGATAAAGGGATTTGGCGGCATGCGGCTTCGGCGCGCCCAGCCGTAGCTGGTGATGGGTTGGTAATTGCTGTAGGAACCGACCACCTTGACCGTGCGGTCCGGATCGGAGCCATCGGCCACGACATCCATCTCTGCCTGCACCAGAAGTGCGCGGCGACCCGTGGACGGATGGCGCAACTCGAGGATCGTCTCGCAATCATAAAAATTGTGCCTGGTTGGCAGCCGGTCCAGACGTCCGAGGCTGGCCTCGAGGTCGCGCACTTTGCGGTCGTACAACTCATGATAAAACGGCGAAACGCGTGCGTCGTCCACCATCGCCGCCAGTCCCGGCAACAGGTCGGGAAGGCGCGAATTAAGCTTCGAGAGATCTCCGAGGGAAACGTTCGGTTCCGGAACGCGCACCCGGACATTCACGTCTACCGTGTAACTGCCGCCGTCCTCGCGTTCCGCGGCGGCCAGTCCGCCCTGAAGCGATTCGAACTCCGTGCGGAACTGCACGCCGTTGTAAAGCGTGGCCAGGGTCGCCTCCTTGCGCGGTATGAATTTTGGCGCCGGTGTCGGCGTGACCATGACGCGCACTTCTCTTTCCACCACTTTCTCGACAATACGGGGTTTGGGGCGCAGAAACCCGGGAAGGCCTGGTAGTCCGAGTAGCACCGCGAGGATGAGCGCGCCGGCCACGGCGTAGGCTCCGACAAGAAACAGCGCGTGTACCCACCACCGCTGGAGCGGCGAAGTTCCCCGGCTTTTTTTAGCTGGGCGCGCCATGAGGGCTCTCCAACTCTTTGTTATCTTCTGAGCAGCAGGGAAAGTGCCGCGAGGACGACTCCGGCGACGGCAAGCGGTGCCATGAAGATCTGCGGGCTGCCTGTCATCTCACGCAGAAACACGGGCACAAAACGGGCCGCCAGCCCAAGGCAAACCACCAGGCCCAGAATCAGGCCGGGTGCAGGTGCCCGCCTTTGCAACAGCCACCATGCAGCGATGAGCAATGCGCCCGCGACGACGCCCGCGATCAGCGACGGCATGCTTGCCTTCGCGAAATATCCGTAGAGGCCGCCGCCGATTGTCACCAGCCCGAAGGCCAGCAGATAGAGAGTTGTAATCGCGATCATGCGGAGAATCTATAAGTCGAGAGACGCCATGCGGTCAACCGGTCGTGCGGAGTCTGCGCGGGCATTTGGCGGGCTCGGCCGTTGGGGGGTGCGGGGTTTACTCCGGAAATCTGCGTGTCGCTTTTATGTGCGTTTCGTTTGCGCTCCGCGCAATCTCTGGTCTTGAATGCAAGTTGTGAGCGGTCATCGCAAACGCATCGCCATCGTGGGTGTCACCGGATTTGTCGGACGCCATCTTGCGGATATCGCCGCTTCGCGCGGTCATTACGTGGTGGGCTTTTCGCGTCGCCCGAATGCCAGCGCAGAAGCGTGCCATGAGGTTCGTGTTTTCCGCGAAGACGGATTGCCGCCACTCGACGACGTGGATGCTGTCGTCAATCTCGCAGGTGAGAGCGTGCTGGGTTGGTGGACGCGCGGAAAGCGCCGTCGGATTCTTTCCACGCGCATCCAGCCTACTCGGCTTATCGTGGAAGCGATTGGCGCAGCCCGCATGGCGGGAAGAGGGCCGCAGGTACTTGTCAACGCCTCAGCAACCGGGTTTTATGGAAACACGCGCGATGTCCAAGCCGACGAACGTTCCCCTGCCGGCTCGGGTTTTCTCGCGGAAACCTGCGTGCTCTGGGAAGCCGAAGCCTTGCGCGTCCGGGATTTCGGCGTGCGCCACACTCCGTTGCGCATTGGGTTTGTGCTTGGTCGCGATGGAGGCGCGATGCCACTGTTGCGCAAGGTTTTCAAGGCCAGCCTTGGGGGCGTGCTGGGCAGCGGAAAGCAATGGATGCCCTGGGTGCATGTGGAAGACGTCGCGCGCATGGCGCTTATACCTGTGGAGCAGGACACTTTCGAAGGGCCGTTGAACGCCGTGGGTCCGGAGCCGGTTACCAACCGTCAGTTTACCAGAGCCATAGCCCGCGCGGTCAAACGCCCCGCGATCGCGCCCGCACCGGGATTTCTTTTGCGGATTGTGCTTGGCCAATTCTCCTCGCTGGTGCTCGACAGCCAGCGGGTGGTGTCGGCGCAGGCCGCCGGGTTTCCCTATCGCTTCGACCGCGTCGAGGAAGCGTTGGCGGATTGCGTGTGAGGCAGTTCACCGTCTCAATAGAATTCTTTTTTCAGCCAGCCGGTCCGCATCCATCGATCTCCCGGACAATCGGTTGGGCGAGGGTTGATATCTCGATGGCCGCGCACGGTTGGTTCTTTGCGCTTCGCGTTTCCCGCAATCCTGCGGAGGTAATCGATCAGCTCTTTTAGCGCGGCAAGTTGGTTTTCAGTCGGCAGATCGCGGTTGAAATCGCCCACAAGACAAATGCCGATTGCGATATCGTTGAGATAATCGCTGGCTACATGCCCGCCGTTGATCTGGCGGTGCCAGCGGTCGCCGATCTCGATGGCGCCGTTGCCGGATTTGGAGCCGTTTCCGATCACGAAGTGGTATGCCATTCCGTTTCGCATTTTGCGAACCTTGCGATGGTAATAATCGAAAATCTTTGCGTTGCCGCTGCGCGAGCCGCTGTTGTGCACAACGATGTATTTCCATCGACCCTTGCGGATGCGCGCCCGGTCGATATCGCGTCGGATCGCCGCAGTCAGGAAACGGTATCCGGGCTCGCGCGAACGTCGGCTGCCGAACACCCGCTGCCAGAACCCTGGTTTGTCCTGCTTCGTTTGGCGGAGCTCGGAGGTTTCGTCTGTGGCGTCCGTTTCGCCTTCTTTCTGGATGACAATGGGGGCGGTTTCCCTGCGGCGTTCCTTTTCTTTTGGACGGTTGCGTTCCGGTTGCGCGCGGCGTTGGTCCTGCGGCGTGGAGGGTGGGGGAGCGGTGCGAGGGCGTGGAGTGGCGGTCGGTTTTGGAGCCGGTGCGGGCCTTGGTGTTGGCTGCGGTGCGCGTTGTGGCTCGGACGTGTCGTTCATCCGGGTGCGGGCGCGCAGGAAGCGTTCGCGGAGATCCTCCTGAGAAACCTGTGCAACCAAAGGGGCAACAGCCTGTGCGGGGATGGGAGGATTGGGAAGCAGGGTGGGCATCGTCAGGGTCGACCCGAGAAAGAACACGAGGGCGAACCTTGGAAATGCGGGCACATCGAGATCGTATCAGGATGGCTGGATATCATCAAGCGGACGGATGAAGCGGAGAAATGTTGCCAAGCGGAGGCGGCGCGGTTATTCGCAGGTTATTCACAAAATTGTGTTCCCATTTCTTTTTTGCAACACTGAATTGTCCAAACCCTGTTTCTCTAACTTCTCCCTTTGTCGCGCATGACATGAAACGCATCCTCATTTTCACAGCCGGTTTCGGGGAAGGTCACAACACAGCGGCTCGCAACATCCGCGACGCGATCGAATACATAGCTCCCGACGAAGCCCGCGTTGAAGTGCTCGATCTGTTTGACGAATGTTACGGGCGATTCAACGATTTTGTGCGTCGGGCATACATCACCGCCATCAATCGCGCCCCCAAAGTCTGGGGAAAGATTTACGATCTGCTGGATCATCGGGGCGTTGTGGAAAGTAACGTGGCATGGTTCACCAAAATGAAACGCGTGATGGGCGATGTGCTGCAGAACACGCAGCCGGATGCCGTTGTGTCCACTTACCCGGTCTACAACTACGTTATCAACGCCCTGTATGAAGACGGGAAGGAGCGCACCTTCAGCCAGATTACCGTGGTTACGGATTCCATCACCATCAACTCGGTGTGGCATCGTGCGGGGAGCGATTATTTTCTCGTGCCAAACGACCAAACGGCTGATGTACTGGCGCGATCGGGCGTGCAGGAAGAAAGGATCCGTGTGTTCGGTTTTCCTGTCACGCACCGGTTTGCAGATCCGACGCTGACTGCCGCGCGCGAATCGCCAGCAGGGGGCGGACCCCGGCGGATTCTCTATCTGATCAACTCCGGTAAGAAAGAGGCGCATAAAGTTGCCGCGCGGCTTGCTCGCATAAAGAATGCGCAGCTTACCGTTACCGCCGGGCGGGACAGCGAGCTGCGCGCCCGGATTGAACGTGCGTTAGCGGGGGGGGACGGACAGGCGTCGGTGCTTGGGTGGACGACAAAGATGCCGGAGCTGCTTTCCACGCATCACGTCGTGGTGAGCAAAGCGGGCGGGGCCACGGTCCAGGAAGCGATTGCGGGTTGCTGCCCGATGATCATAAGCCAGGTGGTGCCGGGCCAGGAGGAGGGTAACGCGCGTCTGTTGCTGGAGAACGGGGCCGCAATTCAGGCATCCGGCCCGGAAGCCATTGTGCAAACGGTGGAAGACCTGTTTTCGGGCGGGGCAGCCGGCTGGCGGCGTCTGCACGAGAACATGGCGCGGCTGAGCCGCCCCACCGCGTCACTCGATATTGCGCGCTTTTTGCTGGAGCAGGCTGTGCCTGGCAACACACCGCCCCGCAAGCTGTCCGCGTTTGAACCGCCGTCCGCCCCCGGCGCTCCTGCGCACGATGAAAAGCGGCTTTTGATGTGCGATCTTCACACGCACACCATCTACAGCGACGGCAAACTTTCCGTCGGGGAACTGGTCGACTTTTATGGGCAGCGCGGGTTCGATGTCCTGTGCATCACGGATCATTATTGCGACCCGGATAAACTGCTTGGCAAACTCGTTAATCTCACCGGGCTTGTGTTGTTGCCCGAGCAGGTGGACGAATACTTTGAAACCATCGAACAGGAAAAGGCCCGCGCATGGAAGAAGTACGACATGCTGCTTATGGCGGGTCTGGAATTCAACAAGGATGGCCTGCGCAAGAAGACCTCTGCGCATCTGCTTGGCGTGGATTTAAGGGAGCCGGTGGATCCATCGCTGGACATTGTGGACACCATCGCAGCCATCCACGCGCAGGGTGCCCTCGCTGTGGCTGCCCACCCGCACGAATTCAAAACTGCCTGGGGCAAGGACACGCTGCATTTCTGGGAGAACATGGAGCGTTATGCCCCGCTGCTCGATGCGTGGGAAGTCGCCAATCGCGATGACATTTTCAATCCTGTGGGATTAAAGCGGCTGCCATTTATCGCAAACAGCGATTTTCACAAGCCGCGCCACATCTATTCCTGGAAGACCGTGCTTGCGTGCGAGAAAGATGCCGAGGCGGTTAAGGAATGCATCCGGGTGAACCGCGACGTCGCCATTACGATTTATCGTGATCATCACATTGGTTACGGCTACGGCGAGGTGGAAGCGCATGCCAACACGGCGTTTCTGCCACGGCCGGCCACGCCCGCGCTCGCGGCTCTGCATCCCGCCCATGCTGGCGGCTGAACGCCGTGCGGGTTGCACTCGTCCATTATCATCTGCGCCCCGGCGGGGTGACGCGGGTCATTCGCAACGCCGCCGTGCTGCTTGCCGAGCGGGGCGTTAAAACGGTTGTGCTTGCCGGCGAACCTGCACCGGAACCATGGCCGGTGCCCGTCGCCGTCGTGCCCGGACTCGGTTATCGTACCGCGCAGTGCAATGCCGCGGACGGAGCCATGCTTGCAACGGCCTTGCGGGAAGCCGCCGCAAGCATGGGGGAGGGAAAAGGCGGGGCGCCGGATGTGTGGCATTTCCACAATCATAACCTCGGCAAGAACGTCTCCCTGCCTTTCGCGCTCGATTCCCTGTTTGCGGAAGGCGCCGCTGTGGTGCTGCAGATTCATGACTTTGCGGAGGATGGACGACCGCAGGGATATGAAGTCCTGAAGCCGGCGTTGAACGCTGTACCGGGTGGCATTTATCCGTCGTGTGCGAACGCGCACTATGCAGTCATCAACCGGCGTGATGCGGCCGTGCTTACAGGTGCCGGCGCCGATCCGGCCCGGGTGCATTACCTGCCCCACCCCGCAGCCATCCTCGATATGGCCGGTGCCGATGCAGGGGCTGCGCCCGGATTTTTGCCAATGCAAAATCGCGTATCCGCGGTTGACGGGCCGATCGCATTTGCACCCGTACGGGGGATCCGCCGCAAAAACGTTGGCGAACTTGCTTTGCTTTCTCTGCTCGATCCCGACAGTGCGGCATACGTGACATCGCTCGCTGTGCGCGACGGAGGGAGCGCGGCGATTCATGCTGAATGGGAGCGATACGTTGCGGAGCACGACCTGCGCGTGGTTCTCGGCGGTGCGGAACCTGTCGGCTGTGCCGAGTGTGCGCGGGTTGCACGTAATTTTGTGACCGCCAGCGTCTCTGAAGGGTTTGGCTTGATTAGCCTGGAATCAATCCTGTTCATGCGCCCACTTGCGGGGCGGCGGCTTCGGGAAGTTAATCCGCTCGGGGCGGATGCGGGTCCGGCCCTGTACGATTGCCTGCGCATTCCGACAGAATGGATTGCTGCGGAAATGCTGCAGGCGCGCATTGGGGATGCGATGCGGCGGATGTGGGCGTCGTACGGTCGGCAGCCGGATTCAGAGGATATCCGCGTTGCCAGCGCCGCAGTCAGCGACGATGCGGGAACCGATTTTGGCGGGCTCGACGAAGAGCTGCAGCGCACGGTTCTGGCACGCGTTCGGAGGCCAGAAGGTCGGGATGCGGTCGCCGATCTGAATCCCGAGCTGAATCTCCGCGGAGCGCCGGTTGCTGGCAATCAGCCTGCAGACGTGCTCGACCGCTTTTCCACTTCGCGGTATGCAGGACTGTTGCTGGCTTTGTACGAAGCCTGTGCCCGCGATGCGGGAGCGTCGGTGCCACGGCGCGTGGAGGCGCTGTCCCGGGAAGCCATTCTCGACGCGTTCCTGGCTCCGGCCCGCTTTCGATTGTTGCTGGCGTAAGGCGGACGCTCGGAGCGCGGGAGGGAGCCGGCGGGTGTGGACACGGGTCCAGCGGACCAGAGACATCGGTGTCAAGGCGGTAATGGAACGCGATTTCCTGCTTGGACGATGGCGCGATCGGACCCGTCTGCCACGACATCCATTTGAATCCGGTTCGTGCGGGATGGGTCGAGAGTTCCTCCTTGGAAGGCGACGAGCCTCCCAGTTTCCATCGTTTGTGGAAGCCCGGGAAGCGGCACGCCTACGAGTCCTCTGAGGCGGCTTTGAATTCAGCCGCAGGCCTTGCGGACACGCCCAAGCGGCGACAGACCGGAGATGAATCGGCTGCTACTCCGAAAGTCTGTGTGAACATTATCGGCAGTTGGTGGGGATCAAGCAACCTTGGAGGGTTGAGGGGGTGGAATTGAGGCTGGAGGAGAAGCGGGTGAACATTCGTCTGAAGAGCAAGGCAGGGGTGAAGTGGCCGTGCCCGGAGTGTGGCAAGCGCTGTGCGCTTTACGACCACGCGCCCGAGCGGCAGTGGCGTCACTTGGATGCGATGCAGTGCGAGACGCGACTAATTGCACGGGTGCCGCGAATTGAGTGTCCTGAGCATGGAGTCCTGACGGCATCGGTGACATGGGCGGAGAAGAGTTCGCACTGGACGCTGCTCTTTGAGGCGTGGGCGATTGTGGTGCTTGAGAATGCGGCGACAGTGAAAGCGGTGACGAAGTTGCTGGGGATCAGTTGGCATGGGGCACAGGACATCATGAAGAGAGGGGTCCAACGAGGAATGAAGCGCCGGGAGAAGACCTCGATCAAGTATTTGGGAGTTGATGAGAAGAGCTTTCTCAGGGGTCAGAGCTACGTGTCGGTGATGAGTGATATTGACGGAGCGCGTGTGCTTGAAGTCAGGCCTGAACGCAGTCAAGCCTCGGCGGTTGAGCTCTTGGAGACTCTGGAGCCTGAGCAGAAAGAGAGTGTGGAGGCGGTGGCGATGGACATGAGTGGCCCTTATCAAGCCGCTGTCAGCAAGACTCTGAGCGGGGCGAAGATTGTCCATGACCGTTTTCATGTCGCCAAGAAGGTCAATGAAGGAATTGATCGTGTTCGCTTCCAGGAAAACAAGCAGCTAAAAAAAAAGGGCGACAAGCGTCTGACTGGAACCAAACGGCTGTGGATGCGTGGGGTTGGCAAGATGACGCGAGCCCAGCGACGGGAGCTCAAAACCTTGCAAGCCCAAAACCTCAAAGTGGGCAAGGCGCGGAGCATGAAAGAAGTGCTTGATCATTTGTGGACTTACCGCCAATGGCGCCGGGCGTTTACTCACCTGCGGCAGTGGCACAGTTGGGTCATGCACTCGGGCCTGGAGCCAATGAAACGGGTCGCCAAGACGATCCGCAGCCATGAGCAGGGTATTCTTAACTATACAGTCCACCCCATCACCAATGCCTTCAGCGAAGGAATCAACTCGAAAATCCAATCGCTCAAAAGCGCAGCGCGTGGATTCCGCAACTTCGAGCATTACCGCGTTCGCATCCTGTTCCTTTGCGGAAAACTCAACATGCAGCCCGCCCACTAAATCATGCGATGTCCCTTTAGTCGCGCTAACTGAACTCAAACAGCGCCTCTTCGGGCTTCGAGTTCTGCGCGGATGGAGGCCGCGCGCTCACGGGTGATCGGAAAGTGCTTCAGCAGGAGCAGGGCCAATGTGAGGGTGACGACCGGGATGGCGACGTAACCGATCCGCAAGTTCAGCAGGACTTGCCCGGGCTGGGAGGAGCCGGCCCCGGCATCGAATCCGGTCCATTCTAGCAGCGGGCCGGAGATCATAAATCCCACGCAGAAGCTAAGCTTGAGCACCCACGAAAAAATGGCGGCGAAACTGCCCTCGCGCCGTTCGCCGGTGCGCAGTTCGTCGGCATCGACGACGTCGGCATTCATCGAAGGGATCATCAGCCAGAGCCCGGCGTATCCGGCACCGATGAACATCGTATTGACGAGCATGAGATAGGGCAGCGCGGGCGTATTCGTCCACCCTGTCGAGGCGCCCGAGAGCAGCACGCGAGTCTGCGGAGTGGAGTCTGCGGGGTCAGTCAACAAATCTTGACAGCATGCGTCTATTTGCGCCATAGCGCCTTTCCGAGCTTTGTCGGCAGTCCACCTACGTGGCGACGGATCTGTTTGGCGACGTTTGCAGCCGATCTCATGCCCAGTCGATCCGCAATCCATGCCTGCCCTACCGCTGTTTGCTCCCAGATTGCCCTGCCGATCGCCAGCTTGCGCGGATCGCTTCGCGACAACATCTTCAGTGTTTCAAGTTCGCAACCAAGAACACGGCACCCCACCTCGATCAGTTCGTGCCCTCGCCGGACTGAATGATCGCTTACCTGATCACTGGTGCGGAAATTCCGATTGCACTGCGTCTGCGGGGTCAGTCAACAAATCTTGACAGCATGCGTCTATTTGCACCATACGCGAGTCTGCGGGGTCAGTCAACACACTGCGTCTGCGGGGTCAGTCAACAAATCTTGACAGCATGCGTCTATTTGCACCATAGCGCCTTTCCGAGCTTTGTCGGCAGTCCACCTACGTGGCGACGTGCGGCGTCTGCGGGGTCAGTCAACAAATCTTGACAGCATGCGTCTATTTGCGCCATAGCG
>CAZZCL010000033.1:0-17870 GCA_964652295.1 uncultured Chthoniobacterales bacterium | reverse complement strand
GTCTGCGGGGTCAGTCAACAAATCTTGACAGCATGCGTCTATTTGCGCCATAGCGCCTTTCCGAGCTTTGTCGGCAGTCCACCTACGTGGCGACGGATCTGTTTGGCGACGTTTGCAGCCGATCTCATGCCCAGTCGATCCGCAATCCATGCCTGCCCTACCGCTGTTTGCTCCCAGATTGCCCTGCCGATCGCCAGCTTGCGCGGATCGCTTCGCGACAACATCTTCAGTGTTTCAAGTTCGCAACCAAGAACACGGCACCCCACCTCGATCAGTTCGTGCCCTCGCCGGACTGAATGATCGCTTACCTGATCACTGGTGCGGAAATTCCGATTGCGTATTTTCGGCAGCGCTGTGGAGTGATACCACGCAACGGGATAGTTGATCGTTAACCTTCTAGCGAAGGAGAATCGTAGTCGGACAGAGCAGCCTGTCAAGATTTGTTGACTGACCCCTTAAGCTGACCCCTTAAGCCTCTTCACTGTGGAGTGATACCACGCAACGGGATAGTTGATCGTTAACCTTCTAGCGAAGGAGAATCGTAGTCGGACAGAGCAGCCTGTCAAGATTTGTTGACTGACCCCTTAAGCCTCACTCCTTAAGCCTCACCGATCAGTTCGTGCCCTCGCCGGACTGAATGATCGCTTACCTGATCACTGGTGCGGAAATTCCGATTGCGTATTTTCGGCAGCGCTGTGGAGTGATACCACGCAACGGGATAGTTGATCGTTAACCTTCTAGCGAAGGAGAATCGTAGTCGGACAGAGCAGCCTGTCAAGATTTGTTGACTGACCCCTTAAGCCTCATGACCCCTTAAGCCTCACGCTTAAGTTTGACCCCTTAAGTTGCTGTCAAGATTTGTTGACTGACCCCTTAAGCCTCACGTGTTGACTGACCCCTTAAGCCTCACGTCGTTTTTCGCCGCTTCGGGCAGCGCCTGCCGGTCACCCCAGCAGTAGAGATAAAGACGGCTGCCGCCGGCATGAAGGCAAGGGCGAACGAATGGTTCAGGCGATTCAGGCTGTGCACGGACTGTCGTGCAAAATGCGAAGCTCGGACGTGTCATACAGGGCTGACCGTTCGTCGCGTCACAAGAGCGGGGTGGCATAGACACCGTCGCGATGCAGTTCAGCCAGCGCGCTTGCTGCCTCATCCCGATCCTCGCGATGTGTCACCCCAATCCATTGGCTGTCGGTAGAAAGCACGCGCACCTCTGCCTGCCCGCGTCGGATGCTTTCGGCGACCGCCGTGGGAATGTAGAATTCCGCGCGCTCATCCGCATGCGCCCGCATGAGAAATTCGTGCAACTGTTCTTCCAACAGCGCGAACACAGTCGGGCGGAAGGCCCAGCAATTCATGGAGACAATCTCGCGTCCTTCAAAATGGCGGATCACGCCGTCGGGCCCCGTGCCGCGGATGTCGCGCGCTTCTTCGTCGCGGCGGAGCCCCGAGAATTCCTCAACGCGCAGGAGCAGCCCGTTGTCATCGACGCGACAGATCCCGCGTGAAACCGGCCCTGTGTGAGACAGGGTACGCTGCAGGGGGTATCCAACGAGCGCAAATTGCGGCAGCGGAGTGGGCGGCTGGGAAGCCGCGGAGTCCTGCTCTCCGTCTTCTCCGCCCGGTGCGGCGCATGGCACCGCGTCATCGGGAACCAAGGAGAGAAAACGCGCCAGTTCCTCAAATGCCCCTCTGCCATAGAAATCGTCGGCGTTGATTGCGCCGAACGGTTCGTCGAGAAGATCTCGTGCGCACCAGATGGCATGTGCCGTGCCCCAGGGTTTCGTCCGGTCTGCGGGCGGAGTGAAAGGCGCGGGGAGCGCGTCCACCTCCTGGAATGCGAGAGCGACTTCGGCGCGGGTCTCGTAACGTGGGAGAACCTGTTTGCGGAATGCTTCTTCGATCTCTTTGCGAATAAGAAACACCACGCGTTTGAATCCTGCCTTGAGGGCGTCGTGTACGGCGTAATCGAGCAGCAATTCGCCTGAGGGTCCCATGCTGTCGAGTTGCTTAAGCCCGCCATAGCGGCTTCCCATGCCGGCGGCCAGAACGAGCAGGGAGAGTTTCGATGGCATGATGTCGGAGTGTCCCAATTTCTGTGGTGGGTGGGAAGCTGGAATTCACCGGGCGCGTGATGTCAGCCCGGAGGATTCAATTCTGCAACGATGCGCAGGCCGTGCAACGTGAGATCGCGATCAACGATGTCGATGGCGGAAATACCACTTGCGATTAGTTCGGCATAGCCGCCGGTGGCGGCGATGCGCCAGCGGCGACGCGGCCCCAGTTCCCGCCGCAGATCGGAAAGGATCTCGCGGACAAGCCCGCGATAACCGATGACGGCGCCGGACAGCATGGCTTCCCGCGTGGATTTGCCGAGGACGCTGGCCGGTTCACGCAGCTTGATCGTGGGAAGCAATGCCGTGCGCTCGTGCAGATCGCGTGTGAGCGCCTCAAGCCCGGGCGCGATCACACCGCCGACATAATCGCCGGTGGGAGAGACCACATCGAACGTCAGCGCTGTACCAAAGTCCAGTACGATGGCCGGTACGCCGTACAACGCCGCCACCCCCGCTGCGTTGGCAAGGCGGTCAGCTCCAATGCCTGATGGCTTGGGGAAATCTATACCCACCCCAAGATTCACACGATGACTGACTTCAAGCAGCGGTGTGCGCACGGCAGTGCGCACCGCATCCGATCGGGCCGGCACGACCGAGGCAAGCACCGCCCGGTCGTAGCGCCAGCCCGCAGTTTCGGACGCGAACCGCGCCGCAGTGAGTTCCCGTGTGGGCAGCCGCAGGCGACGCTCCAGCAGGTGGTCCGGCGCAGCAAGAGCCAGTTTGGTCCAGCTATTGCTCAAATCGATGAGAAGCATGCGCGGTTTTCCACGGCGCGCGGAAGATTTTCCGTTCATCGCTGGAGAGCCCTGGAAAGCGGACGCCGCATCAGCGGGCGGACGTAGAGCGTGTAAAGAAGCGCCCCGACAAGCCCGAGGGTGGTCCAGTGCGAATGCAAACTGTTTTGGAACAGCGGCCGACCTGAACTGTCCGCTGGCCATTGCACGCCCATTGCGACCGCGACGTCCCCGGCGGGAAGCGCGGCTGTGGAGATGGCGCTGGAAACGGCGCAGAGCCCAAGCAGAACTACGGCAACGTTCCATGCGCGAAGTCTGTTCAGTGCGAGACCCGCTGCAACGATGAAAAACGACAGAAACAGTGAAACCAGAAGTGCTGCGCCCGGGAAGCCTGTCAGCAGTTTTCCAAAGACCGGGATCACGGCATTGAATGCAAGGGCAGACGGCAGTTGAAGGGCTGCATAAATGAAGAATAAACAGAGTACAACCACGGGCAGTTGGGCGGGCAAGATGGGATGATCCTGGGTCTCCGCGTGTGCGCGCATGCCGCGTCCGGAGTAAAACCAGACGAGCAGCCCAGGCAGGAGAAGATTCTGCATCAGAATGGCAAACATTACGCCACCCGGAGCTGCTCCGGGAGCGTTCTGGCTGCCTCCGGATTGAAGGATGCCGCCGAAGCGCTCGAAGAATTGCACGGTTTCGACGACGCCCAGACCCAGCCAAAGGAAACAGGTTGCGAGGGCGAGATCGCAGCCCCAACGCCGCCCGCGGAACACAGCGAGGCCGAGGGCGATAAACCAGACGGCGCGAACGACAGCGAAGAGTGCCGCATCGATCACCGGGCGATAATCGTTCGGGGCAAGGCCGAGCGCCGCAGCCCACGCAGGGTTTTGCCGGAAGGCTTCAGGAAGGAGATACAACGCGAGCACCCCCAGCCCGACGAACAGCGCTCCATGAAACTGAAGATGAAGGCGGATATTCGGATGGTGCGGATCAGGCGGTTGTGCGGGTTCTGTCATGAGAAGGAAATAAGACTTCGGAACGTCATGGAACAATTATCGGGTTAAGAACACCGTGGGGATGGGCTGTGCGGTTTGCCAGCGGTTTTTCCCGGAAGCGAAAGCCGTAGTGCTTTGCTTGCGCCAGCGGGGGGCTCTGAGCAATGATTGCGCACAATGACATTTCCCAAGGATCGCATCCAGGCGCTGTGGGCGCCGTGGCGGGTCGAGTATTTCGAGACGCGGGAGCAGGAACCGGATTTTCTGCTTAACGCCGCGCAAACATCCAACGACGCCGCCCATTTGGTCGTGACCCGGCGGCGCAGCGCGTTTCTGATCATGAACAAGTTTCCCTACTCGGCGGGACATCTCATGGCTGTGCCGCTGCGAAAGGTTGCGAAGCTGGGGGAGCTTGCCGTCGGCGAGAAACTGGAGCTGCTGGAGCTTGTCGAATTTGCGCAGGATCTGCTTGCGGAGGTGGTGCGCGCGCAGGGATTCAATGTTGGCCTCAATCAGGGGCAATGCGCCGGTGCCGGTGCGCCGGACCATCTTCATGTGCATATCGTGCCCCGGTGGCCGGGGGACTGCAATTTCATGGCTGTCCTGGGCGGGGTGCGCGTGATTCCGGAGGGTCTGGAGCCGATGTACCGGCGTCTTCGCGAAGTGGCGGAACGGATGGTGCAATCCCAGCCGCCGCCGGTGCCCTGTTCCTGAGCAGGCGTTGCGGTTGGCGTGCTGAGGCCGCTATAATCGTCCACAAGGCTGGCTACGATCGAACGCTCGCCCGCACGCGTCGTGGCCGAGCGATGGCAGCCATCGCTGCGGACGTTCAAAACCTTAGGTGTGACGGACACCACGATTTTGTTTGTCAACGCTTGTGCGTCCGCCGTGGGTTGACGCAGGGGAAAAGCCGGGGCAGATCCGGGAATGGGCCTTCTCGCCAGGCATCGCGGACGGATGATCATATACGTGCTCGCACTGTTGCTCGCGTCTCTGTGTTTTTTTGCAGACGCGCCAGTTCGCGATTGGATCGCTGCAGGCGGAGCGGATTCGCTCCGGCGATTCATGGGTGTCGTGAGCCATTACGGCGATTGGCCATGGTTAATGGTCGCGGGTTTAGTGCTGTTGCTTGCCGGCTGGCGTTTCGGATGGAGATGGCGCGAAGCCGTGGTGGCAGCCATGATTGCCTCGACTCTGGCGGGGATGGCTGTGAACACCCTGCGGCTGACCACGGGGCGGACGCGGCCCTCGAATACGGAAGTTGAGCAGGGATGGTATGGTCCAGGTAAGATCGGGCGATACAAATTTAACTCGTTCCCCTCAGGGCATACGGCGACCGCCGCCGGGGCTGGGTTCGCTCTCGTTTTTTACGGCGTGGGGCCGGGGCTTGTGGGCCTTGTCTTTATTGCGATTATGATCATGTCGCGTGTGAGTCTGGGCGCGCATCATCCCAGCGATGTGGCCTTTGCCCTTGTCATCTCGGCTGCCGTGGCGGATTGGATGTATCACGGCCTCATGCCGTGGCTGCGGCGGCGTGCGACCTGGCTGCGTCCGGCCTCCGCGTGATTAACGCTCGTCGATTGGCGTGACCCGACGGCCGGATGGCGTCCCTGTGTATTCGCTCAGTGGTCGGTACAACCGGTTGTCGCCCAGTTGTTCGAGGATGTGGGCTGTCCATCCCGCTGTGCGCGCGATGGCAAATACGGGAGTAAACAGGTCGGTGGGAATTCCCAAGGAATAATAAACCGTCGCGGAATAGAAATCGACGTTCGCGTTGAGTCCCTTGTGTTCTTTCATATACGCCGCGATTTGTTCCGACATCCGGATCCATTTCGGTTCCCCGATTTTTTCCGAAAGGCGGATGGCCATTTCGCGGAGATGCGGGGCGCGCGGATCGAGCACCTTGTAGACGCGATGACCGATGCCCATGATTTTCTTTTTCTGGGCGAGAGCCTCTTCCAGCCATGGGATGACGTTCTCCTCGGAATCCATTTCCTGAAGCATGTGAATGACCCCTTCGTTTGCGCCGCCGTGCAGCGGGCCTTTAAGGGTTCCAATTGCGGAGGTTACGGCGGAATAAATGTCTGTGAGCGTGGAGATCGTGACCCTCGCGCTAAAGGTGGAGGCGTTCATTCCATGATCGGCATGAAGGACATACGCCACGTTTAGGGTGTCCACGGCCTCGATGTTGGCTTCAAGGCCGTTCATGAGATAGAGGAAATGCGCCGCTTCGCCAAGTTGCGGGCGGATTGGAGGCAGCTCTAATCCATGTCTTGAACGATGGAAATAGGCGAGAATCACCGGTGTTTTCGCCGTGATGCTGGCCACGCGAAGCCGGTTTTCGGGGAAGCGGGTTTCTTCGGGTAGACCGGTGTCGTAAAGACCCATCATACTGATGGCGGTGCGCAGCACATCCATGGGCGCTGCGGTGCGCGGCACGTTGCAGAGGAAATCCATGACGCCGCGAGGGAGTTCCCGCTGGCTGGCGAGTTCTTCTTTGAGCGAATTCAGTTCGCGGCGGTTGGGTAAATGCCCGTGCCAAAGCAGGTGAATGACTTCTTCGAACGAGACTTTGCCTGCGAGTTCGTCGATGTCATACCCGCAATAGACGAGCCGACCCTCGTGTCCATCGACATCGCTAAGGTCGGTGGAGTTGGCGACGATCCCTTCGAGACCTCGGGAAATGGCGGTCATTGGTCGATGAAAAAGGGCCTCGGCAGAATCATTCGGCGGCCACCGTGGCCGGGGTTGTTCGCGCTGCGAATCGGGGGTGGCGGATAAGCGCATCGGCCATGTCAGCCGGAGTTTCCGCCATGGAAACACCGGCCGCATGCAGCGCATCAATCTTGTCTTGCGCCGTCCCTTTTCCCCCGCTGACGATGGCACCGGCGTGGCCCATGCGACGTCCGGCGGGAGCCGTGGCACCGGCGATGAATGCCGCGACCGGTTTGGTGCAATGTGCGGCAATCCATGCGGCCGCTTCTTCCTCTTCAGAACCGCCGATCTCACCGATCATGATCACGGCGCTGGTGCCGGGATCGGATTCGAACCGTGCAAGCGCATCGATAAAGGTCATGCCGTGGATCGGATCGCCGCCAATGCCAATGCATGTGGATTGGCCCAGACCGCGTGAGGTCAATTGCCAAACCGCTTCATAGGTCAGTGTGCCCGAGCGCGAGACCACGCCGATGTCTCCCGGGTTGTGGATGTAGCCGGGCATGATGCCGATCTTGCATTGGCCGGGCGTGATGATTCCCGGACAGTTTGGGCCGATAAAAACGCTGGGCGTGTTTCGGACAAGCTCCCGCGTGCGCATCATGTCCATGACGGGAATGCCTTCCGTGATACATACAATGAGTTCCACGCCGGCGTCAGACGCTTCCGCGATGGAATCCGCCGCGTACTCCGGCGGCACGAAAATCATCGTTGCATTGCATTGCGTGGCTTCGCGCGCCTCATACACGGTATCGAAAACGGGGATGACGTCGTCGAACAGTTCGCCGCCGCGGGCGGGCGTGACGCCTGCAACGATATTCGTCCCGTAAAGCAGGCAGCCGCGGGCGTGAAAGCTTCCCGATTTGCCCGTAATGCCCTGAACGACGAGCCGGGTCTGAGTGTTGACGAGTATGGCCATGAGAAAAGAATATGCTATGACACAGCAAATGAGTGGGAATGCAAGCCCGGAGGAGTCCAGAGGTCATCCGGGCTTCGTCGGCGGTCGGGATTTGGTATGAGCTTGCGTGGCGTTCGTAAAGAAGCACCTCTGGCTACCCGGATTTACTCGCCGGTTTCGGGAACCACCACGAGGATTGTGTCGTGGCGCCCTTTCTTGGAATAATCGATCACCGGTTTCTGCCAGACGATCCTGAGCGGAAGGGATCCCTGCGGGACGTACCTGGGGTTGGCTTCAATTTCTCGGAGTTTCGACTGGCCAATGATGAGAGCGCCTCCGGGCTCGCGCCGGTCGTGGGGATCCGCGATGGGGACGGCGGGAGGTGCCGCGAAATTCTTCCTGCCGAGCGCCCAATCTGCCACTTCCCGCGGTTTCAGTCTGATGATGGGAAATCCAGGCGGCCGGTTCAGGTAAAAGAACAGGCTCGGTTCGTCGTAATCCATCATGTAAAGAGGTCCTGTTGGTTCGAAGCGTTCATGGATGAACGCGCTCACATCGGCTGAGACTTTGAGTTCGTCCTCAAGGACGGGCACCCATGTGAGAAGCGAATAAAAAAGCAGGGGCGGCAGGGCAGCGGCGAGCACAAGGCTGCTATGGACGATGCGTTCGCGGGATTGCAGATAGATTGCAACGGCGGCCCACACGGCAAATGCGAGCGCGGAAATTGTCGCCGTAATCCTGATGCCGGGTCTTTCGAGCGCCCAGGGAAGAGCGGCCACGGTGAGGACAAGAGCCGTTGCAGGAATTGCGAACATCCAAATGCCGATTTTGAGCCATGTGCGGTCCCGTCGCGTCAACGGACCGCTCCGCCACCGGTCCATCGTCGCCGCAGTCAGAATCGCGAGGAAGGGAAGGATCGGCATCGGGTAATGCAGCAATTTTGTGCTGGTGAGCGAAATCAGGACGAACCATGGAATGATCGCTGCGATGAGAATCGCGCGTCGACGACGGTCTGAAAACGAACTGCTTAAAAGCGAGCGCACCGCGCCGGGCAGATGCAGCGTCCAGGGAAAGAACACGAGCAGGATGGCCGGAAAGTAGATGGGCAACAAGAGGATGTACTCGGGGAGGTTGTTGCTGCCGTGCCCTTCCATGCCGGTGGCGAGGCGTTTGAGGACGTGCTGACGCAAGCCAACGTCGAAAAGAGCCCCGTCTGTTGCCTGGTTGGCCGGGAAAGCCCAGGCTGCAAGAACGATCAGCCCGGCGATGGCGCAAGCTCCCATCCCGAACCACCAGGATTTTGGGAGGCGCACTTCCGATCGCGCAATTATCGCCGCTCCGGCGGCAGCCAGCAGCGGGATGGGCCAGACCAACGGACCCTTGAGCAGGGCGATTGCGGCAAAGCAGATGAACAGAATCGGCCAATGCCACCATGCGGAGCGCCGGAATACCGCATCGATGAAGATGGCAATGGCCGCGGTGGTAAAAAAGATCATGGTGGCGTCGATCATCGCGGCGGAACCGAGAAAGATCGTGAGGCCCGTTGTGCCGAAGATGGTCATTGCCCACAGGCCGACGTCGGCATTGAACATGCGCCGCCCAATTAAAAACGTCAGAATGGCCGCGGCGATCATGGTAATAATCGAGCACATCCGCAGGGCTAACGTCGTCGGCCCCATCAGGGCGGCGAATGGAGCCATGATCCAATAGATCAGCGGGGGTTTGCGGAGACGCGGTTGGTCGTTGAGATGGGGAACAAGCCAATCGCCGCCCTGCAACGTTTCGACAGCGGTGCGGGCATAGCGCGGTTCGTCGCGGTCCCAGAGGGTGGTGCCTGCAGCAAACGCTGTGTAAAGAAGTGCGAGCGCTGCCGCAATGGCGATGGCTGTGAACCAGTCGCGGTTGCGGGAGCTGCGGGTTTCAGGGAGGCTATGCGGGAAATCCTTTGCGCGTGAGGCAAGGACATCAAAATCGGCCGTGTTATCTGGGCTGGGATTCATGGAGGGCAGGCTGGGCATCGGGTTTGGACTTCGGATGGATAATTCGCCAGCGGCTTTTCATCCAGCACATGGCAAGCAAATCGATCAGGCCGGGGAGCGCACGATTCCAGATGCCGAATTTTGCCTGCCCGGCGATTCGGGGGCGGTGGTTCACGGGAATTTCCACAACCGTGCATCCGATCATGCGCGTGTAAAATGCGGTGAAACGTTGCATGCCTTTAAGTTCAAAGGGAATGGCCCGTGCGACCCCGGCGTCAAGCAGCCGCATTGCGCAGGCAGAATCGCGAATGGTGTCTCCCAAAACCATCTGACGGAACCGGCGCCCGACCCAGCTCGAAAACCGGCGGATTGCGTTGTCGCGCCGGTTGCGCGACCGGTCGCCCTGTACCAATGCCGCTCCGGAAGAACGCATGAATTCCATCATGGCCGGAATGTCGCGGGGATCGTTCTGACGGTCGGCATCCATGGTGGCGATGACTCTGCCACGCGCCATGCGGATTCCGAGCGCATAGCCCGCGCTCGGCCCAAGAGGTTGGCCCGGTGGTGTGTCAAGACGGAGCATTCTCAGTCGGTTGACGGGATCCGCCATGAGGCTGGTCCCGGTTTCGAAGGTCTGATCGTCCGAGCCGTCGTCGACGATGAGGATTTCGTAAGAGTATCCCGTAGAAGCAAGCGCCTCGCGGATGTCGGCGACCAGCCCTGCAAGGTTATCCTGTTCCCGATGAGCCGGCGATATGATCGAGAGATCCAGTGTCTCGGCTGTGGGGGCCGGTAGGCTATGCTCTTGCATGAAATTGAGGCGGAACTGCAGCGAAAAGAATGGATCAAGAAGGCGAACCGAAATGCGACAGCGTCGCGCAGAGCCTAGATTGAGCCAAATTGCGATACATGGCGCTGCCGTGCAGTCAAGCGGTGGGAGTTGTCTGAAGCGTTGAAGCAGATATTTTCGTTCTAATACCATGCTTGCCGGGGCCTTGCCGATCCGTTAGCCATGACGACATGAGCGAGTCCAGGCAACGGGATAACGGACCGTCCAGGAAATCCTCCGGACGGTTTCTTAAAGCACTGGCTTCGCTCGGGGGCGCGGCTCTGGCCACGGCGTACCTGTTAAATCCCGCGGCAGGCATTTTCGAGGCTCTGCCGGATAATTTGCCCCTGTTGGGAAACATCGACGAAGTCGGCGCGACGGTACTGCTGCTTTTCTGTCTTGCGAATCTCGGCATTCATATTGTGCCCGGGAAGGAACCCAGAACGGATGCGGGTGGAAATGGCGGTGGAGGTGAGAAATCCGGTGGGCCTACAGGCGCCGATTTGAAGCCATGAACGGTGTGCGGGGCTGGACAACGCGGGTGTGGCGCGGGTTTGCTGAGGCGATTGCAATAGTGGCGTTGGGAGTGGGAACGGCTGTCGGAGCTGGTGGTGACGGTGTGGCCCCATTTTTTTTCGGATCGGCTACGGAGGGCGAAGCGGATCGGCAACGCACACTGGAGGGGTATTGCTTTTACAGGGATTTGCCTCCGGCAGGTTATGCGCCGATTGAGTTCCGGCTTTCGGAAGGGCGCCTTGCCCGGTCAGAACCCGGAATCGTGGAATGCCGATCCACTTATGGTTCGCGGCGTGATGCGGTCTCGGCGCCGTTTTCCGTGCCCGTAGGCGGTGTCACCCGGATTCTGGCCCCGCTCGTTCCGACTTACACCCATTCGGGACACGGTAATCTCGCGTTCCGGTTCCGCGGTTCAGCATTTTCGTTGTCACCGTTGAACATGGCGCGGCGCCGCTTTGAAAATTCTGCGGTGGATCGTGGCGCAGGATTTTTCATCGCGCTTAGCCAGCGCGCCACATTCAACACGTGGGACAGCTTTCCGGAGGCTTTAGGCCGCGGCAAGGCGGGCTCGCAGCAGCTGAATGCAACCCGGGTCGCGCCTGCCTTGCTGGGGGGCGACTGGCGCGCGCTCGTCGGGGTGGACGTCTTATGGCTGGCAGCGGAGGAGTGGAAAGATCTGGCGGCCGAATCGCAGGAAGCCATCATGGACTGGGCAAGCCGCGGGGGATTACTCGCGTTTTCGGGGTGTGACCCGCTGCGGGATGGCGCCGTACCGCCAGCCGGGGGGGGATATACAGTCGGTTTTGGGGGCGTTATTGCCGCTGGAGCCGCAGAGGCGGTGACTGGTCTGGAATTCGCGCGGCTGTACAATGCACCCGTTGCCGATTGGTTTGGGCGCACAGGCCGTCCGGCGGCAGAATCTGCTCCTGTCGGTTATGGGAACATGGAATATCGAGCGGGGAATTGGATGCCGTTGGATGCGGTGGGCGTTCCGGAACTGGATTGGGGCTGGTTGATTCTCTTCGTGGCTTTGCTGGCGGTGCTGATCGGCCCGGTGAATCTTTTCCTGTTTGCACGTGGTAACAGGCGGCTGCGGATCCTGTGGACAACGCCGCTGATTGCGGTGGCGGCGAGCGCGTTGCTCGCGGTGCTGATGGTGGCCCGGGATGGCTTTGGAGGGGAAGGCGAGCGGGTGTCGCTCGTTTTGCTCGATCCGGTGCGCAACCGAGAGGTTGCACTTGTCGAGCAGGCTGCGCGGACAGCCATCCTCATGGGCTCGGCGTTTGAGACGGAGCACCCGGTGTTCATGATGCCACTGCCTCTGGCTGTTGGCGGGGGAGCCGGTTCCGATCTTCGCGAGAACGGATTGTGGCGTGACGGCTGGTTTCGGAGCCGGACACTGGAAACGCATTTAATTGAACGCGTTCGCCCGTCGCGAGCGGGTGTGACGATACGCAAGCGCGGCGACGTCATGGAAGCGGTGGTTTCGCTGGATGCCGATCTGGACACGCTGGTGTATTGCGCTCCGGACGGATCGTTCTGGGGAAGCCAGCGCGGAATGAAACGCGGTACACAGGTGGAATTGCAGAAACTGGATGCGACAGCGGCTGCCGAGCTGCCGCGCGAGGCGGCGCGCCGTTTCGGGCCGCGCCTCGCGGACGCGTGGCGCCGCGTGAGGGAACGGCCCGGCTGGTTTTTCGGGGTGACTTCGTCCCCAGCCGGGCATGTCGTGGTGACATCCGGCGCTATACGCTGGAAGGATGCGGCTTTGATTTGTGGGCCGGCAGACCGGTCACGGGATTCTGCGCAATGAACAAGGATCCAGATGCCCGCAAGGAAGCCGCCATCTCCGTGTGCGGTCTCGTAAAACGGTTCGGCCGACTCAGGGCGGTAGATGACGTTTCGTTCGATATTCCCCGGGGGAGCGTCGCCGGATTTATTGGTGCAAACGGCGCAGGCAAAACAACTGCCATGCGCATTATGGCTACGTTGGAGCTTGCCGATGAAGGAACTGTGGCCATTGCCGGCCACGATGTATTGGATCGCCCTGCGGAAACGCGACGGGTGCTGGGGTGGATGCCCGACAGTTACGGTGCTTACGACAATATGACCGTCTGGGAGTATCTGGATTTCTTTGCACGCGCCTACGGCTTTGGGCGTGGTGCGCGCGGACGTCGGGTGCAGGATGTCATGGAGTTCACCGATCTGGTTTCGTTGCGGGATCGGCAGATGAACAAGTTATCAAAAGGCATGAGCCAACGGTTATGCCTCGGCCGCACGCTGCTGCACGATCCTGAGGTGTTGATCCTTGATGAACCGGCTGCCGGTCTGGATCCCAAGGCGCGCATTGAGTTCAAGCGTCTTGTGCGCATCCTGGCTGAAGAAGGCAAGACGCTGCTCATCAGCTCGCACATTCTGAGTGAACTGGCGGAAATGTGCGATCAGATGGTGTTTATTGATAATGGCCGACTCGTGCACCATGGCACTGCCGATTCGCTCATGGCGCGCGGAGAACCATCGGGCACGGTCGTCGTCCGATTGGCGGCAAGCGCTGCGGACGGTGCGGATGCCGTGTGGCGTCGTGCCGAGGAATGGGTGCTTGCTCGTGCCGGACTCAGGCTTCTGGACAATGAAACGGCGGGCCTTCTGCGCATTGCCCTCACCGACGTTGGCTCTGAAGCGCAGGCTGCCCTTTTGAAGGAAATGGTGGAGGCCGGATTGCCCATTTGCGAATTTCGCCGCGAGGAACGTCGGCTGGAAGACGCTTTTGTGGATCTTGTCAGCGGACAGAAGTCGCCCCCCTGAGCCGCGTGGGGACGTCCGTCGACTCAGAGTTTTACTCCGAAAAATTCCTGCAACACGGCGCGGTACACTTCCACTTTCATGGGTGGCAACCACCCGAGATCGAATCGGGATGGGCGCACCCATTGGATGGCGGAGAACTCGGGTTTCGGCGTCTCGACGTTCACGGCAGTTTCATCCGCGAGAAGATCAAGCAGAAAATACGTTTGTTCCTGACCGTGAGCGCCCTTCTTCATTCGGCCTCCCGGAAACAGATAACGGTACGGCCCGTGCCTGCGCCGTATGGCGTAATCGGACGGGTTGAGAGAGATTTCCTCGCGAAGCTCCCGTTGCAAAGCCTCCTCGGGAGATTCGCCCCGCTCGATGCCGCCCTGGGGAAACTGCCAGCAGTGCACGGCGTCGGTGCGTTTGCACACAAGGATATCGCCGTCCCATCTGCGGACGACGGCGGCTACAGCCAGGCGATAGATCGGGTCTTTCATGGGCGCATGCTTATCGCAGCCGCAGTGGGGATGCGAGCGCGAACGCGCGCTGGCGCTGCCGGTCTCGTTGAACGATGCTGGTTTATGGGCGACACTGGCAGAATGTGAGCACGAGCGAGCTGCCGAGAAAGATGGGCGAGGCCATGGCCGGGCTTTTGCCTGCGCAGGCGCGGAATGCCGGGCGCAGGTTCATGCGTCGCTTTGGCGGGCGGCGGGCTGTGGAAGGGGGGAATCTCCTTCCCATGTTGATCAAGGTTCTTGCCGCCTTTTCAAAGATCGACGGGCGGGTGCAGGAGGAGGAGATCGATTCGATCCTCGGTTTTCTGCGTTACGACTATCCGGAAGCGGTGTACTCGGAGTTGCGTCGGATGTTTCGTGAGGCGCTGCTCGAGCGGCAGGATCTTTCCGTGATGGCCGCCGAGCTGTCATCGCGGCTGAGTTTGGACCGCAAAATCACGCTGGGAATGCAGTTGTACGACCTTGTGTCGCGGGCGGGACTGCAGCAGGAGCAGGTGGTAGCGTATTATTCTTTCATGTCGCAGCTCGGCATGGCCGAGCAGGCCATCGACATCGTTTACCAGCTCAACGCTGCGGACGATGCCGATCCCACCGTGTTTCGGGAAGGCGCCTCTCCGCTTGAATCGCTGCAGTTCGGCGCGGGGGAAGAAGCTGATATCCCGCTGAAAAGTCTGAAGCCGGGCGAACGCCTTTTGGCTTTTCGATACCACGACCTCGTTCTCCTGCGCAACCTCACCAGCCGCCCCATCACCGTGCGGGGTCGGCCGCTGAACAGCGGGGCGTTCTGCCGCGCCTACCCGGGAGAACGCGTTGTCATTGGCGAAAGCGTCGTGACGTACTTAGACCTTGTCTATTATTTCAACGCGAAGAAGAGCGTCGCATTGCATCAGGTCTATGTTGTTCTTCACGATAACCTCGACATCCAAGTGGAGCGCACGCGCACGCGCGAAAGCGCAATCGAAGCGGTGTTCGGATTGAGGGTCAAGGTGACCGCGCTCAAGGATGCCGGCGCTGTGCTCAACCGCCGGCGACTTCGCGCCGGGGTTTCTCTCGATGCCGCGCTCGAGGATCGCATCGTGTTCGACGGAGGCGGCGAGCTTTCCCTTGCGGAACTGCGCCGTCGCGCGCGCGCCATGGGTGGCCGGTTTCATCTCAAAAGCCACAAGTCTGAGTATCTCGTCAGCAACAATCCCAGTTTGTTGCAGTCGGACGACATCCTGCTTTCGCCCGGGTTGAGCGGGGAAATTTTGCTCCGGATTTCCTGTGATTACGACCAGCGCATCGGCGAGCTGGAGGTGCTGCAGGCGAACCGTCCGATTCTGGTGCGCGAATTGCCGGTGCGGCATACGGCAACCCTGTTCGACGGAGATGTCATTCGCATCGACAGCACCCAGATTTTGCGGTGCGACTTCTCCGAGCGCATCATCGAGGAGGAACGCAACGTCATCCGTTCGCTGGAAGTGCGCGACGTGTACCATAAGTTTCCAAATGGCGATCTCGCGTTGGATGGTGTGTCCTTCACCGTGCAGCGGGGGGAGATGGTCTGCATCATGGGCGCAAGCGGCTCGGGCAAGAGCACGCTCTTGCGTGTGTTGTCGGGACAACTCCAACCATCCAGAGGTAGCGTGCACTATAACGGTGTCGACCTCCAGGAAAACCTGCAGGAATTGCGCGAGTATATCGCGTATATCCCGCAAGAGGACACCTTCGATGAACATCTTACGATCGAAGAAAACATGAGCCTCGCTGCGGCGCTTCGCGCTCCGCATTTGTCTCGCCGGGATCTTGCGCGGCGTATCGACAACCGGCTCATGGAACTCGGCCTCCAGGAACGCCGGGACAGCATCGTCGGCGCCGCGCTTCGCAAGAACCTTTCCGGCGGCGAACGCAAACGGTTGAACATCGGACTCGACATGATCGGCTCCGCGGACGTCTATCTTATCGACGAACCAACCTCCGGCCTGTCATCCAAGGATTCCGAGCATGTCATTGAGATCCTGAAGGGTCTCGCACAAAGCAAAATCGTGCTCGCCGTGGTCCACCAGCCGAGCGCGCGCATCTTTCATCAGTTTCACAAGGCCATGCTTCTGGATAAGGGCGGGCGGCTGGTGTTCTTCGGCACCCCCGCCGAGATGTTGGAATACTTTGCCGAGGCCGAACACGCCCAGCAGATCGATGCCGAAGCGCATACCGAAGATCCGTTGATGCGGCCCGAGTTCATCTTCGATGTTCTGGAAGCGCCCTTGCGCGACCTCAGCGGCGATGTGATCTACGAGGAAAATGGGCGCGGACAGCTCGCGCCGGCCCGGCGCTATTCCCCGGCGTTCTGGCGCGACAAATTTGAGTCGCATCGGTTGATGCAGGATGTGCGTGGCCTGCCCATGAACCGGGAGACCGTGCGCGTGCCTCTTCCCGCCCCGCGCCCGAAGCGCGAGCGCGAACCCATGCGCTGGCGGAATGAGTGGACGCAATTCCGCACGCTGTGTGTTCGCGCCTTCAAGAGCAAGCTGCGCAACAAGTTCAATCTCTTCACGACGATCGTGGAGGCGCCGTTCCTCGCCCTGCTGATCGCCGGCGTCACACGTTATTCGGAACGTGGGGCCTATGATTTTGCGTCTGCGTTTCACATCCCAAACTATCTGTTTCTCGGCCTGGTCGTGGCGATGTTTCTCGGTCTTACAAACAGTGGAGACGATATCATCCGCGATCGCGGCACACTGCAGCGCGAGCGCAACCTTAATGTCCGAATCGGTTATTACATCACGGCCAAAGTGCTGGCGCTGTCTCTGTTTGCCCTCGCACAATGCATTTTGTTTATCGCGATCGGCAACGCCATCCTCGAAGTGCGCGGCATGTTTCTGGTTTATCTCTGGTTCATGTTTCTCGCGTCGCTTGGCGGGATTTCGATTGGACTTCTTGTGTCCTCCATCGTGCCCGACGCGAAAACGGCGGCGAATATCGTGCCGATTGTGCTTATCCCCAACATCATCCTTGGTGGGGCGCTCATCAAATACGACGAGATGAATCGTAACTTCGATTTCGTTTATGCCATCCAGCGCCTGTTTGCCGAGGATCCGTCGAAGGCCGAAATTAAGACGCGCAGCGATCTGGAGGTGCCGCCCTTGTGCGAGCTGGTCACGTTGCGATGGGCGTACGAAGCCGTCATCGTGGCGCAGGCCAAACTTAACCCGCTTACCGTGCGGCAGGAGCGCGTGCAGCACGGTATCCGCGAACTCGCCCAATTCGACGCCCTGACGCCCGAACAGGCTCAACGGCTGGACAGCCTGAAGACCCTGCTCGCGCATATCTCAGCATTGCAGGGAGATTCCGCGCAAACTGTGGCTCGCGAATTGCGCAGGCTGGACGCGTTGATCGCAGCCGGACGTTTCGATGCATATGCATCAGGTCTCGGCACCGGCGTTACCGCCGAGCAATTGTATGTGAATCAGAAGGTCGGCGATCTGGTCTCGAAAGCGGAGATGGAGGAAGCGGACTATCGCGAGAACCGGATGAACGTCTTTTTTGGGATGGAAAAGAATTACTTCGGCCTGAAGGCGAACGTCTATGTGTTCAACAGCCTCGTCCTGATCGTGTCGAGCTTTGCGCTGCTGGTCGTTCTTGGCGCGGTTCTGCGCTGGCAACAGCGCTCAAGCACGGGGTAGACCCTGCGCTGTCCGGTTCCGGCACCCGCAAAAACGCCGCCGATTTTTGTCGGTCATCCGGTTTCAGCCTAAACTGAAAACCTCGCCATGAGTACTGCCCGGCGAACCGAATCGGCTGCC
>CAZZCL010000032.1:0-32462 GCA_964652295.1 uncultured Chthoniobacterales bacterium | reverse complement strand
TACAGCATTGGCATCGAAACGCACGCTTCTGTAGCACGGTCCCTTGGGCCGTGAGGGGAACAGGCCGATATGTCGGGCGTTGCGATCAGCGCGAGTACAACTCGACGACGAGTTGTTCGTTCACATTCGGCTGGATTTCGTCCCGCGTAGGCACGCGGTTGATGCCGCCTGCCATTGCGGTGCGATCCATCTCCAGCCAATCCGGAACGGTAACAACCTGTGTGAGATCGAGAAAACGTGCAGCGAGCTGACGGCTCCCCGGAGCTTCACTTACGGAAATTTTGTCGCCTGGACGCGTTTGATAGGAAGGAATATCCACTTTGCGCCCGTTTACTTTGATATGGCCATGTCCGACAAACTGTCGGGCGGCACGGCGCGTGTTCGCCAATCCGAGACGGTAAACGATGTTGTCAAGGCGCAATTCGAGCAGTTGCAGCAGGGTTTCACCCGTAACACCGCGTTTGCTGAGCGCGATTTCGAAGTAGCGCCGAAATTGGCGCTCCAAAAGGCCGTATTGCAACCGCAGTTTCTGTTTCTCGGCCAGAGCAACTGCATAATCAGACTTTTTGCGCCGTGAACCTTTCGGTCCATGAACTCCCGGAGGATAATTTTTGCGCTCAAGCGCTTTGCTTGGGCCAAACAACGGAAGGTTGTAACGGCGGCTGACTTTGGACTTTGGACCGGTGTATCGTGCCATGCGGAAGCGGATTTAGCGGGTGAAAAAGAAGGGGATTGAATGTGGCGGGACAACCTCTGCGATCAAACGCGACGCTGTTTTGGCGGGCGGCATCCGTTGTGAGGCACTGGCGTGACGTCGCGGATCACCGTGATTTCAAGGCCGATCGCCTGAATGGCGCGTACTGCGGACTCGCGTCCTGCTCCCGGACCTTTGACACGCACTTCAACTTCCTTAAGGCCGTGCCCCATCGCCTGGCGGCACGCATCCTGCGCGACAACCGATGCAGCATAGGCGGTGCTCTTGCGCGAGCCGCGGAAGCCCGCTTTGCCGGCGCTCGACCAGCCGATGACGTTCCCGCGTGTGTCGCTGATTGTCACGATGGTATTGTTGAAGGTGGCCACGACGTGCGCGATACCGGTGACGATATTCTTACTGCCTTTCGCGCGAATAATTTTGGGTTTCGGCACATCGGCAGCATCGAGGGAAAGGGGATCGCCACCGCTGTCGTCGGTTTCCTTTTTCTCATCGGATTTGTCAGATTTCCGGGACTTTTTCGCCGCAGGTTTATCGGTCTTCTCAGGTGTGGCAGCCGGTGTGGTGGCGGCGGCAGGCGTGGTTGCAGCGGCTGGTGCCGCTTCGGAGGAAACCTCGACGGCGGGAGTTTCAGGAGGGGCCGCGGTGGCTGTGCCAGCGGGCTCTTGCGGAGCGTCTGTGGGCGTCGGGTCTGTCGTTTCGTCGGCCATGAACTTGAACTTCGGTAGGTGCGTTGAAAGAAATGGAGCCAGCGCGTGAGGTGTTCAGGCGTCGAGGCTGTAAGGCGTTGGCGTTAAGGCGTTAAAGAATCGAACGAGATGGGGTGTGCGACCGGTTAGACTTTGCCACTCTTGGCGTCTTTGTTTCGTTGGACGCCCACCGTTTTGCGCGGACCTTTGCGGGTGCGCGCATTGGTGGACGTGCGCTGACCACGTGTCGGAAGGCTGCGACGATGACGCAAACCCCGATAACAGTTGATCGCCTGCAATCGTTTGAGGTTGCCCTGGATCTCCCGGCGCAGATCGCCTTCAATCGGGATCTTGCTGTCGGTGATCGCATGAATGATGGCGCTGAGCTGTTCCTGCGAAAGTTCCTTTGCGCGCATGTGCAGATCGATATTTGCAAGCTCCAAAACTTCACGGGCCGTGGTTGGACCGATACCGTAGATGTAGGGGAGCGCGGCAATGATGCGTTTATCGCCGGGAATATCGACACCGAGAAGACGTGGCATGGCGTGGAGAAGTTGAGGGCAGGAAGTTAAGAAAACGGCGGGTTAGCCCTGCCGCTGTTTGTGACGGGGGTTCTTGCAGATTACGCGGACGACGTTCTTCCGCTTAATGATGCGGCAGCCTTCGCACAGACGTTTGACTGAAGCTCTGACTTTCATTTGAAATGATGAGGGTGAAAATTTGAGAGAAAAAAGTTGTGGCTGCAATGGCCAATGCCTAATGCCTAATGGCCAATGCCCAATGCCTAATGCCTAATGCGGTTGCCCAGGTGGACCGTGTTGATCGGAAAACAGCTTCCCGGGCCATCGCTCCAAATACCATCCGGCCGGATCATCAAATTTATCCGCGCTTGGATAACTTTCGACGAAGCAACAGGGCGTGCAAACTGTGCTAAAACGCACACTTTGCAAGGAAAAAATTTTCAGCCTGCGTTCATGGTGAGTCCGTCCCATGCGGCGCCGACCGTTTCGGGCAATCGGTTTTCGAGATCGCGATGAGAGGTTTCATGTCCGAGATGCGTGAACAGAGTGCGGCGCGGCCGGACGCGCGCGGCAACTCTTAAAGCCTCGTCAAAAGTCATGTGGGAGGGATGATTCTTTTCGCGCAGAGCATCCACAACCAGAATTTCGACCCCCTCAATGCATGCGACAGCTTCGTCCGGGACAGTATGGCAATCGGTGAGATACGCCGCGAGGCGGCGGCCGTTTCTGGAAAAGCAATAACCCACGCTGGTGGTACATCCATGGGGTAGCGGCACAGGGTTCACATCGATGGGCCCAACTGAAAAGGCGCCGCCGATGACGTGCGGGTCGGGGCGCACATACCCGGGATAATGATTCTGGCCGTTAAACGCGAAGTGATAAATGCGCTCCAGATCCGTCATCGCGGCTGCGGACGCATAAATGGGCATCGCTCCACCGCGCGCCTCGCAAAAGCGCCGTAGATCGTCGAAGCCCATGACGTGATCGGTGTGCGAATGCGTGTACAATACCGCATCGAGATGACGGATTCCGGCACGCAGACATTGGAAACGGAAGTCCGGACCGGTATCCACAACCAGCGCTGTGCGCCGTCCCGGTGGCATGAGCGTCTCCTCCTCCGCCTGCACCAGAACCGAGGCGCGCAGACGTTTGTCGCGCGGATCGTCCGAGACGCAGACCGCGCAATCGCATCCAATCATCGGTACGCCGTGAGAGGTGCCCGTTCCAAGAAACGTGAGGGTCAATTCCGCCATAGGTTGAATTCCGCCGCAGACGTTCCCATACTCCCGTTCTAACCGCAATGCTGACCCTGCTCCGCATCCGCAATCTCGCGTTGGTGGAAGATCTGGAATGGTCACCCGGAGCCGGCTTTGTGGCGGTGACCGGCGAGACCGGCGCAGGCAAATCCATCATTCTCGGTGCCCTGAAACTGCTCCTCGGGGAACGGGCGGACCGCGGACTCATCCGCACCGGCCAGGATCTTTGCACTGTGGAGGCGGTATTTCAGATTCCGCCCGATCTTCAGCTCAATCCGCATCTGATCGAGCAGGGCATCGAACCCTGTGTGGACGGTGTCCTGATCCTGAAACGAATCATTGGGGCAAGTGGTCCCGGCCGCCAATTCATCAACGGTTCTCCGACCACCCTGGCCGCGCTGAAATGGGTGGGCGACGCGCTGGTGGATTTGCATGGGCCGCACGATCATCAAAGCCTGTTTTCTCCGGAGCGGCAGCTGGAGCTGCTCGATGCGTTCGCCCGAGCGCTGCCGCGTCGCGAGGAGACGGCTGAGGCGTATGCCCGCCTCGAGGAGTTGGAAAAAGAACGGGATGAACTCGGAGGGCCGGAAGGAGCCGTAGAACGTGAGCTGGACTTGTTGCGTCATCAAATTGCCGAAATCCGTTCGCTGGATCTCAAACCTGAGGACGAAGAGACGCTCGTGGCAGATCACGCCCGCGCAGCCAATGCACGCCGCCTCATTGAGCTGGCGACCGGGGCCGTCAATGGCCTTGAAGAAGCGGAGGACGCCGTGCTTTCCCGTCTGGCGGAAACGCAGCGCCTGTTAAACGAGCTGGAAAAACTTGACGAATCCGCCGGGACGCATGCTGCCGAGCACAGGTCCTGCGTGGTGACCCTCGAGGAGCTGGCATCGTCCCTGCGCGATTATGCCGAGGGGCTGGATGCCGATCCTGCACGCCTTATGGAACTCGATGATCGCATCGCGCTTCTCGAAACGCTCAAGCGGAAGTATGGGGGGTCCCTGCAAGCTGTGCAGGACTTTGCCTCGGCTGCGGAGAATAAATTGCGCCGCCTTGAGAATCGGGCAGGGGAATTGGAACGCATAGACGCGGAACTTGAAAAGGCCCGTGCTGCTTACGATACCGCCGCGTGCGCTTTGTCTACTGAACGGCGCGTGGCAGCCCCGAAACTCTCGGCCGAGGTCTCGGCGCATCTTGACGATCTCGGATTTAAACAGTCCGAGTTCGAAGTGCGTCTTGACGATTGCGCGCCACGCGCGCGCGGGGTTGACGCTGCGGAATTTCTTTTTGCGCCGAACCCCGGCGAACCGGCTAAGGCTTTGCGTGCCATCGCATCCAGCGGCGAGATTTCGCGAGTCATGCTTGCACTCAAGACAGCGCTCGCAAGCGAGGATAGCATTGCGTTGATGGTATTTGACGAGATCGACGCCAATGTGGGTGGCGAAATTGCGCACTCCGTGGCTGAAAAGATGCGCCAGATAGCCGGGGGCCATCAGGTGCTGGTGATCACGCATCTCCCGCAGGTGGCGTCGCGGGCGACGCGCCATTTTCATGTCGTTAAGGAAGTGGCGGGGGGGCGCACCCGATCGTTGATGCGCGAAGTGGATGGCGAAGAGCGGGTTCGCGAGGTTGCGCGGATGCTTGGGGGCCGGACGGATTCCGCGATCGGTCACGCGCGGGCCTTGCTTGCGGAGTAGAATTTACGGCGTCGGCGAGTTCCCGCACAGGTCCTCGATTGCTGTGTAAAAGTCTTTGTGAAATGCCTCCGCGGAAAATCGCCGCGCGTTGTGCGCGCAGACCTGCGGATCGAAGTTTGCCGACTCAAACCCGACGATTATCCGGGCGAGATCGGTGGCATTTTGCGTTTCGAAAAAGAGGCCCGTGCGACCCTCCTCCACGATTTCCAGCGCGCCACCTCCCCGAAATGCCAACACGGGAGCACCGGCAGCCTGGGCTTCGACGGCTATGATGCCGAAGTCTTCAATCTGGGGGAAGAGCAACGCGCGGCATCGCTCCAGCAGATCGTGCAGTTCGGCGTCGCTCAATCTGCCTGCGAAACACACGGTGGGCCCGGCTGACCGTTTAAGCCGGCGTATTTCCGGCCCGTCGCCAACGACAATCAGAGGGCGTCGCAACATATTGCACGCCTGCACGGCGAGATCCATGCGTTTGTAAGCCGTGAGTTCGCCGACGGCGGCGTAAGGCGCGTCGCGCTCCCGGCGCGGATTGAATGCCGCAGTGTTTACCCCCGGATGAATCACGCGCGCCGGACGGCCGTAATGTTTGGCGATCCGATTTGCCACAAATTCCGAGTTGCATAGGAATGCATCGACACGCTGCGCTGCTGCACGATCCTCGCGGCGCAAGGCGGGCGCCATCCGCCGCAGGAAAAGCGCTGCGAAACTGCGCCCGGCGGTGTAAGATGCCGAGACGTTTTCATCCCACAGATAACGCGGAGGGCTGTGGCAGTAGCACACATGTGCCGCGCCGACGGGAGCGCGGATGCATTTGATCAATCCTGCATCCGAAGACACCAGCAGCCGGCAATCTGCCGGGAGACGAAGAGAACGCGCTAGCGTGGGATGCCACGGCAGCAGGGCGCGCACGCGTTGGGCAGCCCAGGGTTTATCCAGCAGCGGTGGCGTCACGATGTGGTGCGCACGCAGCGTGGCGCTCAAACGCGGCGCCATCGCCGCGAGGGTAAAGAGCGGGGCATCCGGGAAATGCGCTGCGATCTGCTCCAGCACCCGTTCTCCCCCGCGCATGTTTAGGAGCCAGTGATGTGCGAGGCAAACCCCGGTCATGGATGCCGGGGCATTAAAAATGGTAACATCAGGCTTGAGCATCCTCTGCTGGGCTTCATTGTTGCAGTCGAGCATGCCACCCGTCGAAACGCCAGCCCGGAGCCAGCAGAACTCTTCCCGCCCGGCCCCGGAAGCCGGGGTCGCCCCCGGCGTTTCGCGGCGGCTTCCAAAATGGCGACTCCCGGCCTGTGCCATCGTGGCGGACGCGATCCTCGTTCTCGGAGCGCTTGTTCTTGCCTACCACATCCGTTTTACAAGCGGGTTGTTTGACACCGCACCGCTTTTTTCCCGAGACCGCCCCCCGATGGAGCGTTACCACGGGTTTTTCATTTTCGGAGCGTTCGGGCTTGTTCTCTTGTTGCTTACGTTTGGAGCCTATGAAATGCGCACGCTGATCGACCGGCGGCAGATTGCAGCGCCGGTGCTCAGGGCGTTGTTGTGGTGGACCTTCCTTTTTGCTGCGGCCAGCTTCCTCTTACAGTTCGATCCGCCCATTTCCCGAATGTATGTCCTTGTTGCAGCGGTCGGCAGCGCCGTGGCCGTCACCCTTGTTCGTCTGGGGCTCCTGAAGAGCATCGCCTTGCTGCCGCGGGACAGTTTTGCCATCAAAACGGTGCTGGCAGGTGCCTCCTGGGATGAGCCCCCCGCCAGCGTGTATCGCCGGAGCGCTTTTCCCGAAGTCCGCCCGGCCGGTACGCTGGACCGCGCCCTTGCAGACGACCCTGCCGACTGGATCGAAGCGTTGGATGCAAGGCGCTGCACCGAGTATTTCGATCGGGTCCTGATCGACAACACTCATGTGCCGTTCGAAACGGCGCTTGCCATTGCGCACGCCTGCGATTCCCTTCATGTGCCGTACGCAATTCTGCCCACATGGTCGCAGGTTTTTGCGGCGGGTTACGAACTTTCCGATGATGCTGCGGTGCCCGTTCTTGTGCCGCGGGAGTTGCCCCTCGATTCGTGGACCAATCGCACTGTGAAACGCACGCTGGATATGGCAGGAGCGGGACTTGCGCTTGCGATGCTCTGGCCGGTCATTGCGCTGCTGGCGGTTCTGGTGCGGATGCGCTCGCCGGGGCCTGCAATATTTTCTCAGGTCCGGTATGGCCGCCATGGGCGTCCATTTCCGATGTTCAAATTACGGACAATGCATCCGGGCAGCGAAGGCAGCGACGACCGCCAGGTGTCCACACGCAAGGATGATCCGCGCATTTTTCCGCTCGGCCATTTTCTGCGCCGTTGGAATCTCGACGAGTTGCCCCAACTCTGGAACGTTTTACGCGGCGATATGAGTCTTGTCGGACCAAGACCGGAGCGTGTTTATCATGCCGACCGGCTCGGATTGGCAATGCGGCCTTATCACTTTCGGCACAGTGTTAAACCCGGGATGACGGGTTGGGCGCAGGTCAACGGGTACCGGGGCGACACGAGTCTTGAGGAACGCGTGCGACACGACATTCACTACATCGTGTCGTGGAGCCTGCTCAAGGATGTTCAGATTCTTCTGATGACTGTCTTTGCGCGTTGGTTTGCCCCACGGCCTCCCCAGCCGCAGGGGCAGCAGGGCGGAGCGCCTTGAATCCGCTTTCCAGAGTCGGCTCCAGAAGCTGCGGAGTCATTGCGCTCCACACGCGGACCGTGCCGAGATCATCGCTCGATATCACCGAGTTTGCGCCAGTTCCAAGATCGGTCAGATCCGCAGCAGTCAAGGGTCCGCCATCGGCACGTCGAAAGTCTACGGGCAGGCTTTGCGTGCCCGGGAAGTTCCAGAAAACAACGCCCCGCCGCCGTGTGGCGCGGTTGGTGCATTCATAGGCTGTTACGCCAGCCTGCCCGGTGGCGAGAGATCTGCCGAGACGCCGGTGACTCAGCGCCGCCAAAACCGTTTTTACCGCCAAGCCTGCAGGTTTCACGGCTCCATCGGGATCGAGCAGACCGTGTCTGTGGCCTGGTTTTTTTGGCGTGCCTCTGCCGTCCTGAATTGTATACCACCACACGCCGCCGCGTGGATTGTGGATTCGACTAAGAATAAAGAGCCGCGCAGCCTGTGCCGCGGCAAACTGCTCTGAGGAACCCCCGTCGCCATCGTGCGTCGGCCAACCCGTTTCGGTGATGTAAATCGGCAAATCCTTTGAGAATACTGCAGACAACCCAAAGGCTTTTTCCATGACGCGCTCGGCTGTTTTGCGCTCCGTTCGGCGGTCAAACACATAGGGGTGAATCGAGAATCCGTCCCAATGCCCGTGCGCACCCAGATTCAACAATTCCTGCGCTTCCCCATGCCACATTCCATCGCCCGACAGCGCCCCCCCGATTAGTCGAATGCGTGGATCGACGCGTGCAAGCGCCTCATCGACCGCCCGCGAAAGCCGGGCATACCACTGCGGCGTTCCCGATTTGCGGCCCATGCCGAATCCGATATTCCATTCATTCCACAATTCGTACATCCAGACCCGTCCATGAAAATGGCGTGCGGTGAACTCGGCAAAACGTGCGAAGGCTGAAATGGCCTCTGCGGATTCCGGGTAACCGCCGTCGTCATAATGGCGGTTGGCATAGTCGAGGATTAACAACGGCGCCAGCCCGCGCTCTACTCCCTGCGAAACCATGCGGTCGAGTTTCTCCGGCATGTTTAGCACGCCTTTCTCTTTTTCCACCCAGGCCCATCGGCAATCGTCGCGAAAACTTCTTAACCCCAATTCGACCATCGCATCAAGTTGTGTTGCGTCCGGCACATTCGCACAGACGCCATCTATGGGTGTCGGAGGGAAATATGGCTCCGGCCCCGATTTTCCGCAGCCTGCGGATGCAACCCCGAGAAGCGCGGCAAGCGTTATTGCCTTCGCCCGGTGAACCAGACTCCGGAGTCTGTGCATGCTATTTGGGAATAATCCCACAAGCAACACGGTCAAGGTGCGTCGCGGCCTGTCCAACCAGCCGTAGCGCCCCTGAAAACTTTCCACAATCAAAGTCCAAAGGCGATGTTGGGAGGCGAGTTCCTGCATGCGGTATTCGGTTTCGAACATGCGCCGCGCTGGTGGCAAGAACTCCGCGCCATGACGTTCCAAAAGCAGCCGTTGCGAGGCGTGTTGGGGTTTCTTTCCAACGGCAGGACCGCCGTGATTCTGATAGCGTCGCGCAAGCACGTCCGGAAGCATTTTGATTTTGAGACCCGCTTTCTGCCATCGAAATAGGAGTTCAAAATCCTCATAATTCTTCATCGTCTCCTCGAAGCGAAGCTCTTTAAGGCGTTTTGTTGGTCCCAGCATGGCCGATGGGGCAATATCCCCGCTTCGCAGGTAGAGATACTCGGCAAGGGGCATTTTGCCGTCGAACAGTCGGCGTGGCGCCACGCGTTCAAGCAGCGGTTCGCGGATCGCGCAGCGGTGCGTCAGGATGGTGTGGTCATCCAGCAAACCGCTGGACAACATCGTGGCCAATTTATGTGGGAACCACTCGTCGTCGGAATCGAGCAAAGCAACCCAGCGGCCGGTTGCCACCTCCAGGCCGGCATTCCTTGCGCCGGCGACGCCCCGATTCTCGTCCAGACAAATGAGTCGATCCTGACGACGCAGCAGGGGCTTGACCGCCTCCCGCGTCCCGTCCGTGCTGGCGTCGTCGACTAGCACAATCTCATCCGGCGCGTCGCCATGCTGTTCCAATGCACTGCGGATTGCCCTCGGCGCAAGGTGAGCGCGGTTATAAACCGGGATAATGACGCTGATACCGCACCCGCTCATGGGTTATGTGTTATGGGTTTCTGAGGCGCCTCCATCGGTTTTCACCCGGCTGCGTGAGGTTGCCAATGGGTATCCGAACGCGAACAGCAGGGGGGAACAGATCAGGGAAGCTGCCCGCCGCGAGTGTGGCCACGTTGCGTGCATCCATTCGTCGTCGCGCCGAAGGATTGTGCGGCTCTTCCGGGAAACGTCCGGGTTTCCTCCGGCCATATGCCCTTGGGGAACTTCAATGGCCCCCTCGCCACGGGAGACGACGCTCCATGGCGAGGGGATGGCAAGGCTTGCGCACAACTGCGTTAAGGTTTTTTCCGGACTGGAAACGAGATCCTCGTATCTCAATCGGGTTGATGGACATCTTAAAGCGATAACGAGGGCAAGCGTGTTTCGAAGCACCCACTCCCAGGATGTTGTCACTGGGCGGCGAAGCGGCCAGGATACCTGCTGTCCGCCGAGTTTTGTGTCATACTTCGCCCGGAACGCCCAGGAATAGGTCACTGCACGCCCGTCTCGTACCAACATGAGCAGGTGGGTGGATATCATGGCGCGCGCAAGCAAAAACGCGCGCGCCCCCTGTTTTGTGGAGTCGACAAGGACTTGCGCTGCGGCGACCTCTGCCACGGCAGAGTACAGTGTGCGCATGGCTTCAGCGTACCGGCCTCGCGGCCCGCGCAGCAGATCGGCGCGGGGAGCGAAGAAAAACCGCGCAAGATGCCGCTGTCTCAGAACAGTGAAGTCGTCCACAGCCCCAAGCCGCTTCATTTCGTCCTCTCCAATCTGCGATGCGGTACGTCGGCGAACCTCTCTCCAAAAGGGGCATTGTCTAATAGACTCGCCGCATTCGCAAAGATCCACCCCTGTCTCAAACGCGTGCCAGATGCGGCGCAGCTCGCCGCAATTGAACACGCCCGGTGCCGCCCCCAGCATCCGGGATAGCAGCGTACTCCCGCTGCGTCCGTAACCGACGAACTGGACGACGCGCCAGTTCTGCCGGTTTCCCGGAAGTGCCAACGGGGAAAGCGTGGAATCTGCATCCATAGCCATCATTCCAAAACCCTCCCGTGGCCGTTGTTGCCCAGCGGATATCCGGCAGCAAGTAACAGGGGAAGGCAGATGGCGGTAGAAATAAATCGCGCCCGCGGCCAGTCTGCGCGCCGCCATTCGTCGTCCAGCTTAAGTTTCAAGCGTTCAACGCCTTTGACGGCCGGGTTCCCCCCCACACTGTGCCCGCGTTCGATGCGGATGCTGCCATCATCTCCACCGATGCGTTCCCAGGGTGAGTCGACGCCCGCTTCGCCTGCAACCCGTGCGAGGCTCGCTCTTGGGTCTGTCACAAAATCTTCGTATCGTACAAATGTCAGCGGAGCGTATGCGCGAAAAGCCGCAGCCATCATATTGTGAGAAAGCCACTCCAAAGACGACTTCCACGGACTGTAAATTCCGTATGGGGTTTCCGTCCCATCCGCCCGCTTTGCCATCTTGCCTTTTCTCAGCCACGAAAACGCCACAGCTCGCCCATCCCTAAGCAAATGCAGCACATGCACGTTTGGAATCGCTCTTGCAACCAGCAGCGAACGCGGCACCCACTTCCCCGAATCGATAAGGATCCTGCAGCCCGTCACCTCGGCAATTGCGCGGTAGAGTTCCCTTATCACCTCGACATAACGGCCCCGGATTCCACGAAGCAGAACATCCTGCGGCATGGCCATCAACAGGGGAACCTGACGGACACGCGCCACAGGGAATGCACCGTCCGGGCCGAATTCTTTGAGAAGGCCAACGCCATACTTGAACTTCAACCGCCCCCAGACCTCGCTCCAGACCGGGCATCGGCTGATTTCCTCCCCGCATTCGCAGGGCATGTCGGCAAGATTCAAGAACATGAACAATCGCGTCAGTTCACCGCCGTTAAAAGCGCCAGGAATCTGGCCCAGCACCTCAGCTAACAGGGTGCTTCCGCTCCGGCCTGACCCTGCGAATAGAATCGTCTTCATCCCCTGTTCACTCATGATGATGTAACCTCCATCTTATGGCGCCCGCCATCATGGCGAGGCTTCGGACCAGCCGCTGTTTCGCTCTGTGCCATTGTCCTTTACAGATGGCAACCGCTGCGCCGGCTTGCGGGCGCAGAATCCACAAGGCCACAATCCAGAAGGGCAATTTCTGTTTGACGTACAACGCCCCGGTTCCATGCGCATAACGCCAGGAACGCCGAAGCATTGACCCGGGAGTCATCGTGTCCGACGGCATGGGATGCCACACAACCAGCGTCGGATCGAACACGACCCGGCCAAAATGTGCCCCGCGCATCAGGTAATCCCAGTCCTCTGCCCCGCCAAAAGGCGTCCCGCTTCCGACTCCAAGCCGTTCGTCGAACTCGCCCACGCGCTTTGCAAATTCCCCTCGAAAAAACATCGTATTAGAGTTTCCGCAGAATGGCACGTCGGTTTTCTTCATGGTGTGCCGCGTCTGGTGAAAGCGCGCATGCACCTCGCGCCCGTCTTCAGTCAGAGTCCGCCCGGAAAGACCGTCCAGCCCGCGGTCGCGCTCGAACTCTTCGAATACCCTGTCCAAAGTTCCCGGAGGATACCAGCAATCGTCATCGGGGAATCCGACGATTCCCGCGTCGAGCGGGCCGAGAGCGATATTCCGACCCGTTGAAAGCGAGCGCACTCCTTCCACGGCATGAATTGTAGCCCGTTCTGCAATGGGCGCCGGGGGGGGCGCCGCTCCGAAATCGCGCAGCCAGATCACATGATGACGCAACTCCCCCCGGCGGAAGCATTGCGTGCTACGCAGCATGCGATCGAGCGCGTCCCATCGCCCGGTCGTTACCGTGATCAGATTGATCGAAGCCTGCATTGTGCTGTTCGTTTCTCGCGCCTTGCTTTGGCATACCCGGCGATTCTCCCGGTGAAAGTATGCACATAACACCATGCCTTGGCCGGTCGCCCTTGCAGCAGGAATAACGCGGCACCGACGATTGATCTTCCTATGCCGGATGCGACTTCCAGCATGGAATAATCGTTCACAGCAAGGAAATGGCCACGCCCCATCCCGTAGCGGAACGCGCGTGGCGCGATCGTCCGCCAGTCGCTGTGGTAATCCGGAACGCAATGCCAGACAAGGTAATCCGGATCGTAAATCGCCCGGCATCCCTGACTGATCGCCCGCAGCACCAGATCCGGCTCCTCGTCACTCTGCCATGGACCGGAACTACCGGTGCCTATGCTTTCGTCAAAACGCAGATCGCACAGCGCAGAAGGCCGGACCCACATCGCCGGACCGATGCAACTGTGTACCACCTCCCGTCTGGTTAGCACAAGTCGACGACGGGGTGTCGCCGCGAGCGGCTCCCCGCTGCGCGGATCGCGAACGCTCCCGCATAAAAGATCCGTTTCGGGTTCCGCCTCGAAGAATCGGACAACCCTGCGGCACAATCCCGGTGGATAAATGCAGTCGTCATCCGCGAACCCCAGCAGCGCTCCTGTTGCGTGCTTCCACCCCGCATTGCGGACCTTCGAAGCGCCTCCCTGCGCCACCTCAATGAATTTGACTCTGTCGGCGAGCGCCTTAGGCGCGGGCTGACGGCGTTCCACCGGACCCCGGCATGCGACAATGACTTCCCCAATATCCTCCTCCTGGTCTGCCAGCGATTCCAGGAGTCGTGCAAGCAAATCTTCCCGCCCTTCCACAGTCGGGATCAGCAGGGTCAGTAACTGTGTCATTGATCGAGGGTCCTGTTGCCAGCTGCACTTACCTCGCGCGATGAAATCGCTACGGATGCGCAGAACCAGAAAAAGGCGTAGGACGGAATCCCCTCGAACGCAGCGTCGGACCATGCCACAAAAAGGTAGGTCACCATTCCCGCTGCCGCGGCGCGCTCCCACTGGCTGGTGCCTTTTGTCGCCTCCTGCCACAGGTGCACCAACAGCGGCGCAAGCAATGCCGCTGCCAGCAGCAGCAGGCCGATAAGCCCGAAATTCCGCAGCCATGCCATGTAGAGGACTTCCTCAATTCCGTCAAATGGTTGGGAAGGCCACCACTCAAAGTTGTGCAGGATGGCAAACTGCGCGCCTCGTCCCCCGAGATCTGAGTCGAGCAGAAAATCCAGGTCGCGTCCCATGATTGCGACTGCAGCAATCCAGGCCATAACGAGCGACATGAGAGTTCCCCCGCCAATCATTAGAAAGCGGCGCAGCGTGAGGCGTTGCACGTAAGCGAGGTGCAGAACGATGACGACGGGCACTCCCGCCCATATCGTGCGCGAAAGAGTCAGCGCCATGGCGACCAGGACAATGGCATGCACCCAAACGCGGCGTTCCAGCAATAAATAAAATGGCAACAACATCAGGGTGCAGACGCCGAACACGTTGCCGTTGTTGTATGTCGAGATCAGCTTGAAGACGTTCCCGCGCCGGATGTGTTTTGTTTCCAACAGACCAACATCCTGTGCGTTCACTGTCACGTAAGGGATCTCGATAAACGATCCGGTCTGATGCTTCCAGATGAACAGAAAAATTCCATATGCCGAAACGAGGATGATACTCCAGCGGATCGCTGCGAACACCGGCGTCATGGGAACCCTGTCGAACCAATACCCGAACAGCCCGACAAAGATTATTGGCAGCGCAAAAACATTCACGATGAGAGCAGCCACGGCGCCGGTTTCGCGCCACCCGTTGAAATACAGCGCCGCCCCAACCGCCAGCTGACATGGCAGAATCAACGTCAACGTGGCAACCCGCGCCCAGCGCACGTTTAGCGGGCGCGTCACCAGCAGCCCGGCAACCGCCACCGCACTCGCCCCTAAAAGTACCGCGTAGCCCCATGTGATCGGGATGCCATCGATCTTGAAGCCGCCTTTGGGCAGTACAACGTTGAACACAACGGCAAGCAGCGTCACCAGGGTAAACAGCCATGGCGCTTTCAAATCGTTTCCGGATTGCTTCGCGCTTTCTGTTCCGGACAAAGATGCAGGGTCTTGAGGATTCATTGCGTACGAACGTCGGCCGCCGCGGCTCCGCGGCGGGTGTACCATTTCGCGGTGAGTGTGCGCAGCACTTCCTGCACGACTTTCCGCACATCGGCAAGGGCCGGAAGTGCCAGCAAGGGCAGCAAAGCGATCCAACCGAGTTGATAGATGAAGAGGGGAGGAATCATGCAGAAGAGAAGTCCCGGAGCGACCAGAGACCATGGCGAACTCTCAAGGCGTTTACCCGCCTCTGCGGAAAGCCAGAGTAATCCGCCTGCCGAGGTCAGGCCCGCTGCGGCGGCCCCGCCAACGCCGTAGTGGGTGCTCAAAATCCCTACAAGAACCAGGTAGGCGCCCCCCAGAATCGTGGCGCGCAAGAACAGGGTGCCATGGGCACGTTCCACATTCAGAAAACCGGTGAGCAACCTCACCTGCGAGTTCAACAGCCCCCACAACGCGCATAGTGCAAGTACGGTTCCCGTAGTCTGCCACTGTTCACCCAACACTGTGGGAAGCACAGCGGGCGCAAGAGTCGCGAGGCCAATCAGGAGCCCGCCGCAGACAAGACCCTGGAGCACAAGCGCCTGCCTGAGCGCTCGCCGTTTCTTCGCCGCATCCTCGCCGATGCGCGAAAACATTGGGAAGGTCATCACGCCTGAGGCTTTTGCGCCAAGATTAGCGGTTTCGACCAGTCGTTCTGCCAGCATGAGATGTCCCAGAGCTGACGCTCCGAGGATGCGTCCCAACAACAATTGGCGGACGAAAAACACCCCAGCACCGATCCAAAGGGGCGCCCGCATTCCGAGCCCGTCCGAGGCCACCAAGCGGGCTTCGGAGAAGCGAAATCTCCATGGCGGCCGTCCGTTTCCGACGTGCTCCAGCCAGACCACCGCCATGGCTTGATGCATCGTCCATGCCAACGCAGGGGCTGCGGCACCCGCACCTGCTGCAGCCAACGCAATCGCCGCTGCAAAATACACCGCCTGCACAGCAAGGCCGATGGTGCTTTGCCGCTTAAAGCGCAGCTCCCGATTAAGCGACGCCGTGAAATAATTGGCTGCGAGACTGAGCACAACGCCGGGTGTCAGCAGCCAGATCAGCCATGCAAGTCCCGGCAACGCTGCCGTCCGCTCCAGGGTCGGGGCCAGCGCTGCAAGCGCAATTGCCAAGGCACCCCCAATGCACAGGTTGGCTGTCCAGGCCGATGCCTGCACTTCCGGTGTGATATCCCGGGTGCTCCGCATGATCGCGCGTGTGAACCCCCAGTCCCCTAACGCCGTCGCAGACATTGCCATGCCCAGCGCGGCACCGTATGTACCATATCCTGCCGGGCCCAATATCGCGGTTAACCCAAGGGTTCCGCCCACGCTCAGGGCAAAGGCAGCGGCATCGCGCGCCACAAGCCAAAATCCCGATGAAATGATTTTGTCTCGCAGACTCACGCGCTCTGTTTTACAGCCAGGTGTGGGCAAAGACCATTTTCCGGACAGAAGGCGCGGTCCCGCGCAATGGCGCTGTGTCATGGCTGCAATCCTGGCGGGCGTAGCGGCCGTCGTTCTCGTTCTTGCGGCGGTGCTGGCCCCATGGTTTCACGGTACCGCTTATGAATGGGAGAGGCGTCTGTTCGAAACGATTCTTATCGCTGGGTGTCTCGGTCCGGCGCTCGTGGCCGGTTTTCTTCGTCCACCACGCGCTCCTGCGCTTTTCTCCGTGGGAATCTGGATGACGCTCGTGTGCGGCGGCGCGTTTCTCGCGTGGAACGCCCGCGCCATGTATGACCCCGGCCTTGCGATTTTCGGTACCCTCAGACAGCCATTGCCGGGATGGCCGGGGGCGGTCGATCCTGAAGCTGCAGTGCAGGGCGTGCGGAGCCTGCTTGCGCTGGCTTCCGTCTGGTTTGCCGTCATGGCAGCCGTGCAGTTTCCCGGTTTTAGAAAAACGTTGTGGACGGCACTCATTATCTCTGGCGCGGCAATCGCGCTCTACGGCATTGTACAGCGGGTGGCTGGAGTGCCCCTTCTGGTCTGGGAAGGCAAGTCGATCTTTCGCGAATCGTTCGGACCTTTTTACTACCACGGTAACGCCGCAAGCTATCTCAATATGATCCTGCCGCTCGCGGTTTTGCGGACGGTGCTTGAAGTAAAAAGAGGTCGCCGCGGTTTGACGGCCGCCTTCTTCACGACATGCGCAATCCTTTGCTCGGCAGCCGCACTCATGAATGTCTCCAAGATTGGCCAGATCGTCGCCGTGTCGATTCTGGCTTGGATCGCAGCCGATCAGGCATGGCGTTATCGCGCGGAGTTTCGACGCCTGCCCGCATTGTACAAAATTCTTTTGCCAATATTCGCAACGGGACTTGCCGCGCTCCTGCTCGCCATCGCGTTTTCCAAACTCGGAGTGAAGCGCTGGGAAGACTTCGGAAACCGAGCCAATCCCATGGCCAAACGTCTTGACGCATGGCAGCTCGCCATGGAACTGCTTCCCGCCGCCGGCGCCACAGGGCTCGGCCCCGGAACCTTTGCCGTTGCATTCGAATCCCGAAGAGTGGAACGCACCATCCGCGTTCCTGAACGCTGGCTTTATTTGCACAACGATTATTTGCAAACCGCCATTGAGCTGGGTTGGGCCGGAGCTGCATTGTCCGCCGTGCTGGCTTTCGGCAGCCTCGTGCGGGGTGTGCGCCAATGGTTGGTATGCGGCGGGAGAAAGAGCCGCTGTGGCGGCGAGGATTTTCATCTCCTGCGTGCGGCCGCAATGGGAGCTGCAGGAGTGCTCATCCATGCGGCGTTCGATTTTCCCTTCCAGATGCCTGCGCTGGGGTTGCACGCTGTTATCCTGCTGGCGCTTCTTTGGACAGCTCCAGACTGGATTTGCGCACATCAGGAGCGGGCGACCGTTTCCGCCTCCACTTTGCCGCGCGCCGATGCCTCGGCCGGTTTGTCGCCGTAACCTCCACCGTAATGACCGGCCCCATAATGGTAGTAATATGCTGCACCCGCCTTGCGTGGCAGCATATTCAAGACAATCCCGCCCACGGTCGCACCACCCTGTGCAAGCAATTTCATCGCGCGACGCACTGCATGACGGGGCGTTTTGCCTGCGCGCACGACCATGAGACATAAATCCGCTGCGGGAGCCACGAGTAACGTGTCGCTAACGGCATGAATCGGTGCGGTGTCCACCACGACCCGGTCATACTGGGCTGACGCCTCGCGCAACAGTGCCGCGACCGAACCCGAAGCGACGGTCTCGGCGGGCGCGTCAAGCAGGCGGCCTGAGGATGGCAGCACCTGCAGACTGGCGATGGGCGTGTCGGAGATGGCATCCACCGCGGTCATACGCCCCGCCAACACCTGCTCGATTCCCCCCTTGGTCGAATGGGCAAGCCCGAACACCCGATGCACCCGCGGACGTCGTAGGTCGCAATCGACAAGCAGCGTGCGAAGCCCCTGTTGTGCGAACGATACAGCGAGGTTCGCCGCAACGAATGTCTTTCCTTCTGAAGGAAGCGCGCTTGTGCACAACACAACGCGGGTGTCTTTTCCACTCAAAATCGTGAGTCCTGTTCGCAGGCTGCGGAACGCCTCGGCAGCAGGGGACTGTGGCGTGCGCACGGTAGGCAGGTCCGATTGCTCCGGCTGGCGGCCACCATGCCGTGGCACCGCTCCAAGCACCCCGGTTGCGAACGCCGCTTCTGCTTCATCTACGGTTTTCACCGAGGAATCCAGAGACTTGACCAACACCACTGCAGCAAGGCCCGCAAGCCCGCCGGCAATCAGCGAGATCAACACAATCAACAGCTTCCTCGGCTTTGACGGAGTTTCCGGCAATGTCGGTGGTTGCAAAACGTGGATTGGCGACTCCTCAATCCCCTGGGCCACGCCTGTCTCGTTTAACCGCCGGATGATCGATTCGAACATTGCACGGTCTGCCTGGACCTCCCTTCGCAGCACGTCATAATCAATGCTCTGTTCGCCCAGAGCCAGCGCAGCCGTTTCTTGCTCCTTGAGCGTGGCCTGAAGGCTTTCCTCGACACCCTTCGCGTTTTCATAGGCCTGCTCAAGCCGTGCGGGGGCGCCGAGAGCGGCCTGGCGCAGGTTTGCTTTCAGCTGTTCCAGCCTGCCCGCCGCCCCAATCAGCCGTGGGTGCTTTTCCAGATAGCGTTTGCGCAGGTCGGCAATCTCAGCTTCCTGATCGCCGATGGCGGCCTCAAGCGATGCAATCTGTGGATCATTCGCAACGCTCGGAATGGAAAGCAGCGCGTCGGGATCTTCCTTCATCTGTTGGCTGAGCTGCCAGTCCGACTCAAGCCGGACACGCTCGGCGTTGGCTTCCGTGTAGCGCGCGTTCAGGTCGCGCAGCTTTTGTCCTACGATGTCCTGCCGTTCTTCCAGCGCCACGGTTCCCGATTCTTCCTTGTAGTTTTGCAGGGCGCGCTCCGACTGCTGCAGTTTTTGGCGCAGCTCCTCGGATTGCTTGCGCAAAAAAGAGTTCGCAAACTCCATATCCTTCCAGCGCTGCTCCATGTTTAACAGATTCCACTCTGCAATCAGTGCATTGGCGATGCGACGAGCCATCGGCGGCCGCTGGTGCTCCACCTCCAGATCGATCAGCCGCGTGCCGGAACGCACCACCGCGCGCACGCTGCCGCGAAGCAATCGTGCCGCCTGCGCCGGGGAAAGTTCCTCGTCCGAGTTTTGAAAGGTGGGATCTTTCCCCAGATCGAGCTTTTCTGCCACGCGCTCCAGCAAGGCCTCGGTGGTAAAGCTTTGCTCGATCGTCCGCAGATAATCTCCGGCCTGCATATTGGCCTGAGTCACGTCCTGCATCTCCACAACCCGGCGTTCCGCCTGTTGAACCTGAAGCACAGCTTCGGATTCGTAAATGGCCGGGCTGCGCACAATAACCGCCAGTCCGGCAAGCAGCCCAAGCGCGATGGCGGCGGCGAGCAACAGCACATTTTCCCTTAGCGCGATGAGCACCTCGCGAAGTGTCGGTCCTTGATCCATAGATGCACTTTCGAAGGCCGCTCCCCGGAATCGTTTCGCCGGGTTGGCCGGAAACTTTAGAAAAGACTTTCTGGCACGGTGATCGTATCGCTCGGCCGCACTTCAAAATGCTCGACGTTGTCGTCCCGCGCCATCTTTTTTGCGTTCAACCGGTAAATGCGTTCAGCGCCGTTTTCATTTCTTTTCACTGTAACTTTGCCCGGGTCGGCAATGCGCGTATATCCGCCGGCCATGGCAATGGCTTCAAGCAGAGACACCGATTCCTCACTCGGGATTTCGTACGCCCCGGGCTTTTGGACCTGCCCAAGCACCGAAAAACGGCGTGCGGTATACGTAAGAATGGTGATCGATACCTGCGGGCTTACAAGGTAGCCATCGCGCAGCTGCTCTTCAAGCATTCGGGCCGCGCCAGCCACGGTTAGTCCGCCGACGCGAACCTGGCCCAACAATGGAAACGTGATGGTGCCATCGCGCGCAATTCGCAGCTCCGAGGCGAGGTCGTCTTCCTGAAATACCCGGATCTGAATCAAATCGCCGGGGCTTAGGGTGTAACTGGCGCCACGATCCTGCCCTGTTGCTCCGTGCGATCCACACAAGGATAACAGGCACACCAGAAGGATCAGGCGCTGCACACTGCCAACAGGATTTAACAATGTCGGCTGGTGTTCACGACGCGAATCATTCATCGAGGAAATCATCGGCCCGGCACTGCCCGGGCGGTCGCCTCTTAGAAAAGAAGCTGCACGCGCACGCTGAGCTGATTGTTCCCGAACGAGACGTCGTCCTGATTGGAATCGTTCTCGCGATACTGGTAATACGCCATCACTTTCAACCAGTCTTTCGGGCTGTATTCCGCACCCAGACGTACAAAGTAATAATCGTCCTCACGAAACGCGTCCACATCAGACTCGTTTGCTGTGTACTCAGAATATTCGTATCCACCCCGTAAATTTAATGTCACCTTCTGGAAAATATCCTGTTCAAGGGACAAAATCGCCCCTGTGAGCGTAATGTTCTGCCCGCTGAACGCAGCGGAATTCCGAACTGTGCGATAAGCATTCAGATTCAGCTTGGTGCCATCGAAAGGCTCCCAATCGGTGACAAAACCGAACACCGGCTCGTCGGTCGAGTCCTCGTCATCGAAATCGCGCGTCTCATAACCGCCACGCAACAGGAATGTCAGCTTGTCACTGTACGCGTAGAGAATTCGTGCCAAGCCCTGATAATAAATCTGATCAGGCCCGCTGGACACATCCACAGCGCCCCATGTGAATCCCACGCCCAGATTCACTTTCGGCAGGATTTGGTAGGCAATCCAGTTATCGTTGAAATATTCGAATGAATCGATGCGATCATCGTAGTCGCGGTTGATGACCTGGCCATTTATCTCAAAGCTCGTCTTGTCGCTCACGAGATAAAAGTTCGTGATGCGTCCGGAAAGAATCTGTCGATCCACGCGATCGCCAAGTTCCACGTCGCCACCGGCAAGATCTTCGTAGTATCCGCTGAATCCGGTGGTCAATCGGCTGAACCGATACTGCGCATCGAGCTTCGCCAGCTGCTCGACGTTGTCTTCCCCGCTGTTATCCTGAAAGAATTGAATATCGGCGCGGTACGTGGCCAGCAGGAAATTCTCGTCCTGTGCCTCGGTGTCGCCAACACCCAATTCGAGGATCGGGGAGATATTATAGTAGACGTCCTCCTCCTCGTTGGTCTCAGCGAGGAAGATATTATCGTCGTAGGTGGCACCAAGCTCCACTCCAAGCCCGATGTCCAACCAGTCGGGAAAGAAGTTTTTTGGCGCCTGCGCGATTGTCGGAGCAACCGGCGATTTCGTGTTTTCCATCGCATCAAGCGAACCTGCGTTCGCGAGGCTGGCGGCATATAGGATACCGCCTGAGCAGAGAAGCGCCACGGTGAGGCGGGTAGAAGTAATATTCATAAAGCGTCTGAAGTTAAGCAAAGTTGAAAAAATGTAATGACACACAATGACCTCTAGTCGGCGTCTAATTCAATCCGAGGAGCCTTTCCTTGCCCATTCTCATCCGGAGTGGTTGGCGAAGAGATGGGAGGAGTGGGAGTCGGAGATGAGGCGGGCCCTGGGCCGGGGCCGGGGCCACCGGGTTCGCCACCGCCGGGTACTGTGGGTGAAGGCGAAGGGGACGGCTCTGGCAAAGGTTCATTCGACGGGTTCTGAACGCGATTGCTGGTACCCGGTTCTTCAAGATCTCCGGCGGGATCCAGTTCGTTCAAAATGTCCTGCAACGCCTGAGAATCCGACAGCAGCGCGAAGAGTTCGCCAAAAAGATTGGTGGGCAACAAAGCCAGTGCCTCGGCAAAGTCGACAACCTGCGTCGTGCCATCTTCAAACACGATCAGCACGGAGTTCTCATCGATCACCTCCGCATCGACCGGACGCGAAAATTGTGCGAGAAACGCTTCAAGCAAAGCGTTATCCTGAAGAGCAGGCGGCACTTCGCGCAATCCCGCCTGCCGCGCTGCGAGTTCGACCAATTGGTTGAGACCCACCTCGATCGATGTGCCGTCGTCGTAAATGAATTCGACCAAACCACGACCCACAAGCAGGAGCACCTGCGTCAGTCGAAACCCTGTGCCTTTGGCGACCGCTGTCCCCCGGTCGTTTTGCACGCGCACATCGACGGTTTCACCGTCGGCACGCTCGATATCGGCCATCACAACACCCTCGACCAGACGGAAATGAGCCGTTTTGTTTGCGGAACTGCCGGAACGCCGCATGTCCAGTTTTTGGATTTCCAGGCGGGAATTGCCTTCCAGGCGCATGGTGGTGCCGGGCACGGCAGTAAAATCGATTTGGGATCCGCCTTCTGTCACAATGATCGCACCGGCAGGAATGGTGTCTCCCGGAGCCAGCGGACGGGTTTGACCGCCAATTTCGGCCCGCGCTGAGCCTGTCGCCGTGCGGACAAGAGCTTCAAGCTCGGCAGCTGGCAGCGCCGGAGCCAATATGATCATCGCAAGGGCGATGCTAATGGTTTTGAGGAATGTTTTCATAATTCAGTTGGATGTTTCGCTGCATTTGCAGCAGTGGGTGGTGAGCTAAAGTAAACGGAATCAGGACACTTGGATCAATCGGACCCAACTCGGTGACGTTTCAAATTGCAATTTTCAGGATTTTCCGTCTCGGCTCCTCATTCGGTACTGCCAGGTTCAGCCCCCTGATGACAATGGTCTTCTGGGTTCAACAGAGCCCGAAATTGTGGTGTGCCGGTTTGGTAACCTGCGATTAAGAACGGATAAAAGACGCTGTCCGACTATTTGAAAAGGAAAAAACGCGGTTTTTAAATAAAAAATTCGGCTTGTCGCCGATCCATGAGTGCTGGTTCTGATGCTTCTCGCAGCGAACTGCCCCAGGCTCGTCTGTTTCAACTTCAATACCGGGTGCGTCCACCGAACCCTGTGCCACCGCCCTGTCCCTGGTCCACGCCAAATGGGAAGGAGAGTTGGGGAAGTTCCTTTAAAGTAAAGGTTAGCAGAACGGCGAACTCCTGATCGCCACCATCATTGTCGCGCACGACCGCTCCCAGGGAAGCCACCCAGCTCGTCAGATCGCGGTGAATCGTGTAGCTTTGCGTCTCGAGGATGCTGTTTTCGAACTCGTACTGTTCGTACATGCTGAACGCCCAATGGTCGTTGACGCGCCAGTACAATCCAAATGTACCAAGGCTGCTGTTTTCGAAGAACGGATTCTCGTCGAGGTAACGATGCCCAACCGAAATGCCGAGGGAACGCGCCGGCTTGAAATTCACGAAGGTGTTGACCTCGGTAAATCCATCGTCGAACGCGGGGATCTGCGAATCGATCTGGAACCCGAGCCAGGGCAACGGGTTGAATGCCAGTCGGTTGTAGAGATTCGACAAATCGGTGTCGTCGTACGGATTGTCGATGTTCACATCAACGAATGTGTCCAATTCGAACCAGTTGAACGTGGCGTCGCCGCGGCGGGTCTGTAAGCGGTTGCGGAATCCGACGCGCCAGATGGTCCATTGATCGATCGAATCGATCGTTGTGAACTGCGGAAAATCGATGGGATCCAATTGTGTGGATGGGATCAATCGGTCGAACTGCAGGATATCCTCGGGATCGACGCTGGGATCCGACACGTAAGACAAATTCGTGTATGGCTGAAAAATATGGCGCAAGCCGTCCAGACCCCATGCCCGGCTTTGAATATGATCCCATGTGTTGGAAACTTTAAATGACGCCTCAACGCCCAGATTGAAAATGGTGCGCGTGTCTGAGCCGCCGCTGCGAAACACGGTGCGGGTTGTGGCGCCGATCGGCAGTCCTGTGTTGGGATCGATCTCGGCAACGGCAAGGCCCGTCTCGGGGTCGATGGCGAGATCATCGGCAACCTGCTCGAAGAATCCGGTGTCGTCATAATACGTCAGGCGGAATCCGGCGCGCGGAACCACCGACAGCCAGCCGCCAAACGTTTTTGGGAACAGAATCTGATGGAATGTATCGAACCGGTTGGTTTCGTAATCGGGGAAATCGGACCCGTCTGCGAAGCGCCGTTCGAGCCGTGCCGCGCTGGTTTCGCTTTCGTAAAATAAACCGGTGTTGAAGACCGGCTGGCGTGTGACGTCCAACGCCACTTCCGGGAGGCGCTCGGTCGTCTCGAAGAAATCGTTGAGCTGTGCGCGGGCCACCGCCGTGATCGTGTAACTTTCATGCCATTTCGTCAGCGATATGACGTTGTCCGGCTGTGGATCGAGCTGGAAGTCGCCAAGAAAAAAGTCCTCAAGGAAAAATTCGTCGCTAAGCTTGTTGATATTGAAGTTCGCGTACAGATCGTCGGTGATATACGCGCGGTGTTTGAAGACTACCCGGTAACGTTCCTGGTCGATATCGTCGGGGCGGGAGCTGCCGGTTTCTGTAATCTGAGGGTCGTTGTCGCTGAGGAAATAGCTCTTGAATTCGCCAGTGCTGCGGTCGTCCAGGCCGTAGCGGAATACGCCGTCCAGGCCGACTGCAACGCCGCGGTCGGCCCGCAGATCGAGGTGGGCTGTGGCGCCAATGCGTTCGCCGATCGGGAATGTGTATTGCGAAAGCAGATATGCCCCCCACCGGTCGTCGAACCCAGGCGAAATGCTGAAAGCTGTGTCGTCATCCAGCGACTGGTACAGGTAGGGAAACCACATGATCGGCACGTTGCCGACCTGCATGCTTACGTTGCTGAAGATCACGCGGTCGTCCGGATAAATCCGAACCCGCTTTGCCTTCCAGCGAAAGTCGGGTTTTGCGGCGTCATGCGTTGTGATCTCGGCACGCTTGGCAAAGAAGACGTCGCCCTCAGGAGCGCTCAGGGATTCGCCGCTGAAAAAAAACGGCACACTGCCGCCCTGCATATTGTCCGACTCAAGCTTCTTGGTTTCGAAATTGTACAGCACCCGCTCTCCCGTGAACAGTTCACCCTCGCGATAAAGCCGCACGTTACCCACGAGAATGGCGTCCTTCGTCTCAGGATCGTACTGGACTTCGTCCGCGAAAATGCTGGTGGTGCCAAACCGCACCGAAACGTTCCCGGACGCACGCGCGATCCCGCCGTCGAAGCTTGTGTCGTCCGCATTGATCTCGATGGGCAGCTCGCCCACCTCCTCGAATTGTGCGTGCGCAGCGGGAATGCAAGCCAGCGCCGCAAGAAGCGGGGTGGCCAGAGTCAGGCGGAGAGTCCTGGCAATTCGGCGGGCTTGCGCCTCGCGATGGATCGGCCGGAGCCACGAAGCCATGGCGCCGCAAAAGAACGGCAGGCACCGGGCATCAGCCAAATTTGACAATTGAGCGGACGATTGTGAATGGCAGGATTTCATAGAAGCAAGTGGCGAGGCTATGCGCCCTGAACGGAACTTGCCAACAGAAAAAAGCGGAAAATCTCCGGAAGACACACCCCCCTCTTGTGCCGCCGCTTCGAGAACGCAATAGTATTTCGAGCGATTTTATCCATCCGGAATCGCCCATACTTCACCGCATGCTCCTCCGAATCCTTAAAAGCAAAATCCATCGGGCCACAGTGACCGGCGCCAATGTCCATTACGAAGGCAGCCTCGCCATTGCCGCCGATCTCGCCGCCATGGTTGGCATCCGCGAGTTCGAGCATGTCCTCGTCGGCAACATGGCCAATGGCGCCCGTTTCGAAACGTATGCCATACTCGCACCGGCCGGTTCCGGAAACATTACGCTCAACGGGGCGACCGCGTACCTCGGCAAAGCGGGCGATCTCCTCACGATAATGAATTTCGCAAACATGACGCCCGAGGAAGCGGACGGCCATACCCCCAGGATCCTGCTATTGGGCCCGGGGAATGCCCCGGTCAGAACCGGACGCTGACTGCTGCGGCCCGCCATCTCCGTCGGCAATCTGTCGCTAAGAAACAAAGCCGCAGCAGGAAAAGCCGTCTTGCACATTGTGGCCTCATCCGGCATCATCGCTGCGATTCGGTTCGACCAACACCGTATCCCGGATCCTAATCGACAACCCGTGCCTCCGCTTCCCAGTCTGCTCCGCCCGCTGCGTCCGGCTGCTCTTTGCGTTTTGCTGGCAGCGCTGGCGCTCCTGCTTCGACCCGGCGCTGCCGCGGGTTACAGTTTCCGTTTCGAAACTGTTCAGGGGCTCGGCGTGCAGTTTCCCACCTCGCTGGCGTTCGGGCCTGATAACCGTCTTTATGTGGCGCAGCTCAACGGATTGATCCTAGCCATCACGCTCGAGCGCAGTTCCGATGGCGTCTACACCGCTGTTGCAACCGAACAGATCGCTCTGGTCCAGGCGCTCCCCAATCATTCCGACACAGGCCTCGTCGAATCCGATTTTGCCACGCGCCAGATCACCGGACTGACAACGGCCGGAACGCCGCAGCAGCCCGTATTGTATGTCTCGTCCAGCGACCCCCGCATTGGCGGCGCCGGCAAAGGTGGCGATATCGGTCTCGATACAAACTCCAGTATTATCAGCCGCCTCGAATGGACCGGTGCCGCGTGGGATAAAGTCGATCTTGTCCGCGGATTGCCCCGCTCTGAGGAAAATCATGCCGTCAACGGCCTGCAATACGATGCTGCAACACACCAGCTGTATTTTGCCGTGGGCGGCGTCACCAACGCCGGGGCGCCTTCCAAAAGTTTCGGTTATCTCTGCGAATTTGCCATCTCGGCAGCCATCCTCCGCCTCGATCTCGCTGCCATCGAGGCGCTCCCCCGCAAAGGCGTCGCCCCGCACCAATACCTCTACGATATGCCCACGCTGGACGATCCGACCCGTCCCAATCTCCCTGACGGATCGGATCCCGGCGATCCCTTCGGAGGCAATGACGGACTCAATCAGGCGAAACTCGATCCGGCCGGTCCCATATCCATGTATTCGCCCGGCTATCGCAACGCCTACGACCTGCTCCTCACGCAGGCCCGCCGCCTTTATACCTGGGATAATGGTCCGAACAAAACATGGGGCGGACTTCCCGAGAACGAAGGAGCGCCGGATGTTACAAACAATTATCTGCCGGATGAACCAGGCTCCAGCGATGCGACTCCTACCTCGGACGGCACGGTGATAAATAATCAGGACGGTCTGCATCTCATTGCTCAGGTCGACACCGATCCGCCCGGCGCCTATTACGGCGGTCATCCGTGTCCCATCCGCGCCAACCCCGCTGGCGCGGGCTGGTACACGCGCGAAGGGGCGGATGGAGTGTTCCGCACGGTCGCCGACGGAAACCCGGTTTCAGGGCTTCCCGTCGATTGGCCGCCGTACCCCACCGCATTTGCCAACCCGGTGGAGGCGGATTTTCAGAACCCCGGTGAAGAAGATGGGACGCTGCTTTTTCTCGGTGTCTCAACGAACGGCCTTGCGGAATACACCGCTTCGAATTTCGGAGGGGAACTTCAGGGCGATCTGCTAGCTGCGTCCCTTAATGGTAAGATTTATCGGGTCGATCTTAACAGCGAAGGCTCGGTGGACGAGCCCGGCAGCGTCGCTGATTCGGCCTCTGCGGAAGTCTTTGCCTCCGGCATCGGCTCTCAACCGCTCGATATTGTGGCGCGTGGCGATGGCCAGACGTTTCCGGGCAGCGTCTGGATTGCGCTGTTCGGGTCCGGCGCCATCGTGGTTCTCGAGCCGGATGACTTCATAAACTGCACCGGCATCGATTCTGTCGCTCTCGACGACGATAACGACGGCTATTCCAATGCAGACGAAATCGACGCCGGCTCCAACCCATGCAGCGCCGCAAGCCGTCCTCCCGACCGCGATGGCGATGCTCTCTCTGATGTGAACGATCCGGACGATGATGACGACGGGGTCGACGATGGTTCCGATCCGTTTCCTCTGGATGCCGACAACGGATTGAGCACCTTTCTCCCCCTGGAATACGAATTGCTCAATGGCGATCCGGGATTCGGGTTCTTCGGACTCGGATTCACCGGGTTGATGACCGATGGGCAAACAGATTATTCCGAGCTGATTGCCGACGAAGATAATAGCGATTCGGAACTCATCGCCGGCGGGGCCGTGGGCCTGTTCACCATCAATGGCGTCTCCTCCGGGACCGCTGCGGGGACGGACAATACGCAGCGCAACGCGTTCCAGTTTGGCCTTAACGTCATGGCCACGACCCCGGCCTTTACTGTACGCGCGCGGATGATCGGCCCCTTTTTCAACCCCGCGCCAAATGGCGATGCCACCGCCGGATTGTTTGCAGGGTCCGGCACTCAGGACGATTTCGTCGCCGTTCAAGCGGCATTCCAAAGCGGCGCAGCAGGCATTGAAGTGCATATCGAGACAGGCGGCGTCTCCTCTTCGGTGTTCTACCCCGTGCCGCTCGTGGCAGATGCCACGGATCTTTTTTTGTACATCACGATTAATCCGGCCGCCGGAAGTCTCCAGCCGCGATACGCCGTGGATGACGGACCAATCGCGGACGCTGGCCCGCCGCTTTTCGCTTCCGGCGCGCTCCTCGGCGCGTTGCAAAGCGCTCCAGCGCTTGCCCTGGGGGTGCTCGCCTCTTCAACCGCCGACTCTCCGGGTTTCAACGCCACCTGGGATGCCATTGAGATCGTCTCCGATTTTACGGGGTGCGACGGCTCGTGGCGCTATATCCCGGCCTCAATGGGTGCCTTCACCACGCGTCATGAAAGCGATTTTGCCCGCTGTCGCGACAAGCTTTATCTCATTGGCGGGCGCGGTTCAAAACCGATGGATGTTTACGATCCCCGCTCCGGAGACTGGAGCACAGCCGCCCCGCCACCGTTGAATTTCCACCATTTTCAAGGTGTGGACCTGGGCGGCGAATTGTGGGTCGGCGGTGCGTTCATCGGTGGATATCCCAACGAACAGCCTGTGCCACAGATTTACATCTATAATCCCGATACCGACTCATGGCGCACAGGGCCATCGATCTCACGGCCCCGCGGTGCCGGGGGTGCCTTTGCGCTGGACGGCGAATATTATCTTATCGGCGGAGCCACCCAAGGGCATACCGGCGGTCATGTAGCGTGGTTCGACAAATACAATCCGGCAACGGACACATGGGCTCAGCTCCCCGACGCCCCCAGAGCCCGCGATCACATCCGCGCCGGCCTCATCGGCCGCACCCTCTGGCTCGCCGCCGGACGCCGAAGCAACGCCCAGGGTCCTGGCGGGCTCAATGCCTTCATGGTGCCCGAGGTCGATGGGTACGATTTCGACGCGGGCGTATGGGAAACGCTTCCCACAGCCCAAAATATCCCCACGGTGCGCGCCGGTCCAGGGGTGGCGGTGCTCGACGGCGAATTGATTGTCGCAGGCGGCGAAGGCGACGCCCAAAATGCGGCTCATAATGAGGTAGAAGCCTTGCATGGCATCTCAAAGACATGGCGCAGCCTGCCTCCCATGCTTGAAGGTCGGCATGGCATGGGCATTCAGGCTTTTGACGGCAGGCTTCATGTCTGCGCAGGCACAATCACCAAGGGGGGCGGTGTCGATTCCCCTACGCATGAGGTGTTCGATCCCGGCTGCGCATTCGCACCCCAGCTTAAAGTCGAACCTGCGTCCCTCGAATTCGTTTCTCCGGCAGGACAATTGTCTCCTCCGGCTTCGCTCACGTTTTCCAACACCGGTCCGGATCCGCTTACTCTCGGCAGCGTCCAATCGATTCACCCCGAGTTTTCCATTCTCTCGACTATGCCAACGCGGTTGGACCCGGGCGAGAGCGTCAGCGTGACCTTGCGCTACACGCCGTCCGCAGAGAATCCAGAGCCGGTTCAGACGCAGCTTGTTGTTCTCTCCAACGCAGCGAATGCGCCCATATTCCGTGTGCCACTTGCGGGCGAGCCCGAAGCCGCGGCGCCCCGGGTCGAGATTCTTTCCCCCGTCCCGCCCGCATCTTACGCCCGCGGCGTGCCTGTTCGTTTGCTCGGGACAGCCACCGGCAGCGATGGCGAGAGCCTTGGTGCATCGGCATGGTGGACCTCGAGCTTGTCGGGTTCTCTCGGGCGCGGCCTCGCGATAGTGGCCCAGGATCTTCCCCCAGGCGATCATGACATTACCCTGCACGCCTCCGAAGCGAGCGGAACAACCGGTTCACACAGCATTCCGCTCTCCATTCAGGGGACGGTTCTCGCCGTCAACTGCGGAGGTCCCGCCTACACCGCCGCCGATGGTGTCACTTACTCCCCCGATACGGGATTTTCCGGTGGAAATGCCTATGGCAAGGCGGGGCCCATTGCGTCAACAGACGATCCGGTTTTGTACGAAACAGAGCGATACGGCAATTTTACGTATTCCATCCCTGTCGAAAACGGCACCTACGTCCTGCACCTCCAGTTTGCGGAGATCTATTATAATAAGGCCTCAAAACGGATTTTCAGCATCGCAGCTGAAGGCGTTCCCGTGGTCGAGAATCTCGATATCTGGGCTGTCCACAACGCCAACCGCACTGCCACAGATTTCTTTGTGCGCGTTGAAGTTACGGATGGCACACTCGACCTGAATGCCATCCCCGGTGGGGTCGATAACCCGAAGTTAAGCGCATTCCGCCTCTCGCATCTTCGCATGCTTCCGCCTCCGGCGATCATTCCCGAAAACGGCCACGGGATGCTGACGTTCACGATCACCGATGGTGCTGTCGTGAGATACACGCTCGATGAGTCGCTGCCCAAGGAAGACACTGGCATGGTTTATTCGGAGCCCATTGCACTCCTTCAACCGGCTACCGTTACGGCGGCGAGCTTCTCCCAGCTCGCTCTCCCGAGCCTGCCCACTGTCGTGGATATCGATACCGTCCCGCCGGTGGCTGCGGTGAATTGTGGCGGACCCGCTTTCGTCGCTGCCGACGGCGTGTCATACGCCGCCGACTCGGCATTTGCCGGAGGCAAGACGTTCGATAGCCCGGATCTGATCGATGGCACCGAAGACGATCCGCTTTTTCAAACAGAACGCTTTGGCACGTTCAGCTATGCGTTTGCTCTGCCGGACGGGCGGTACGTCGTCGATCTGATGTTCGCTGAAGTGTATTTTACCACTTCGGGTGCCCGCGTGTTCGGTGTGCAGATCGAAGAGATCGACCGGCTCATCAATTTCGACATCCTCGCGGAGGCAGGCGCCGCGCGCACAGCCCTGGTCGTTCCCCTGACAGTCGATCTGGAGGATGGACTCTTAAACATCGAGTTTCTCCCCGGATCAGCGAATAACCCGAAACTCAGTGCGCTGCGCATTCGCCCGATGCCGCGTGCTGCCCGGCCCGTTATCGCGCCGCAACCTGTCGCAGCTCCGGGGCCAATCGCCGTTTCGTTGTCGCATCCCGATCCTTCCGTAGAGCTTTTTTATACAGCCGACGGATCGTCTCCGCTCGATACCGGGGCGCTTCCCTACGGCGCGCCCTTTGAAATCCTTCCTCCGGCTGTTGTAAACGCGGTTGCACTTCATCCGGAACAACGCCCCAGCGCGGTTGCAACCGCCACTTACCCGGGTTGGCATGCACCGTCGGTTGTCGTTCAATCGCCTGCTGGCGGAGCCGTGCATCCGGAGCACGTGCCATTGGCGGCCGCGGGACTTGCGTGGGATGCTGCCAACACGGATCTTAGCGATCGTATCGCTTGGGCGATCAATCCCGGCTCCGGCGTTCCTGCGCCATCCTCAGGCGCCACAACGTCCCTGACCCTCCCGGCCGACAACTACACCCTTGAGGCGTCCGTGCTCGACGATAGCGGCGAGGCCGGCGCTGCTTCCGTGGCCTTCGTGCTCCAGGATGGTTACGATTTTTGGGCCGCCCGCATCGCATGGAACGGGCGCGATGCCACCCGCTTGGGGGACGCCGATCTTGATGGGGTCTGGAACGATTACGAACGGGCTTCGAACATGAACCCGCTCGTTCCCGACGCGCATCTCCGGCCGTTTGCCACCTCGCTTTCTGCCGACGGTCAGGACTATCTCGAACTCACCTATCGCCGCAACCTCGCAGCCTCAGACGTCTCACTAATTCTTCAGACGGCATTCGATCTTGGCGCCGCCGCATGGCAGGATCGCACGCCGCAACCTGACGAAATCACACTGGTTTCAGACGACGGCAGCACCCGCGTGATCCGCATCCGCATTCCCGTGGACGGCCAGCTCGCGGCATGGGCGCGAATCCGGTTGGAGGATTCTCCGGGCGGCGATCCGCCGGTGCAGTAGGAGCTGCGACGTTGCTATGATCCACAAAGAGGATTCTTATGCGCCCGACACCTGCAGGCAGAGCCGGGCTCCCGGACGCG
>CAZZCL010000031.1:0-34336 GCA_964652295.1 uncultured Chthoniobacterales bacterium | reverse complement strand
AAAATTCAGCGGAAAAAAAGCCGCCCCGCCGCATTTCGCCTCCACGGCCTGCAAGCGGCCATGGGACGGAGGCCGGCGCTGCACGCCGGACGCAGTTGGGGGAAAATGAACAGTTGCCGGTACGAAGCACCCGCATCGCGCCGGTGCGTCCTCAGGCCCGGGTCATCGGGCCTTCTGCCGGTCCTGTGGCACCCGCTGCCGCAGAGCCGGAGCGTCCCGCATCGCAACGTGACAAAGATCCGCCAAAACAAACGATGCTGGAGTTCGATCAGGTGAATCGTGGGCGGTTTGAGAAGAGCGAACCGACGATTGTCGATGGGGAGGATCTTGACGTTCCGACCTTCATGCGGCACAAGGGTGGCGCGTCCTGAGATTTGAGAACCAACGCTTCCCTCCATTGCGATGGCTACAGGCGCAACATGAGGGAGGAAGCGAAACGAGATTCATGACCGAAGAGCGACAAAGACTGCAGGCGCCACGATTCAGATCCAGTGCGTCAGCTAACATCCTGAACGCGCAACCATTTTTTTTACCCGACATGGCAGGGGATAAAAGCGGGCAATCAAAATTCTCGGACGGACTCTGACAGCCCCCCAGGTATCTCATGCACGTGGACGTCGACAGGGGGCTTCGCGGGCCCGACAGCATCTCATGGAGGGCGCTTCTGCTCCTGCTCGGAGTTGTATGTGTCGACACGTGCGCACACCTTTTGTTAAAGTCAGGAATTGAACGGGCCGACATCGCCAATATGCCCGGCGCAGTTCCCTTCCCGGTGGCCATGCCTTTTCCGATCGTCAATGCGCTTCTGTCCGAGATCCTGAAGGCTGCGCTCGAGCCGAGAGTGTGGATTGCGACCTTCATGATCATGGGCAGTTTCCTGCTTTGGTCGCGCGCCCTGTCGCTTGTGGATTTGAGCGTGGCGGTGCCTGTGATCAGCCTGAATCTGGCCACAGTCCCGGTGGGCGCTTCACTGCTGCTGGGAGAGGACATCACCCCGAAACGCTGGCTGGGCATCAGTCTTATTGTTACCGGCGTGATTGTCAGTTCTTTAACGCGGTACAAGCCGGGCACCCACCCGCCTACACCCAGTCCGCGGGATACTTTGTTGGCGGAGCGAGGCGCCTGACGTCAGCGCTCTGGAAGATTTGATTTCATGGAAGCGGTTATTGGAACAATCCTTTTCATCGGCCTCGTAGTCACCCTTCAGATGTGCGGTCAGGTCTGTCTGAAGAAAGGTATGAACGAACTACCCATCATTCCGGTGAATCATCTGGGCGACGTGTTGCGGTTCACGTCCAGAGTGCTGACAAACCGGTTTGTTCGCCTTGCCCTGTTTTTCTGGGCAACATGGTACCTGCTATACCTCACTGTGTTGAATAAGTTCGACATCAGCAAAAGTTATCCGCTCAACAGTCTCGACCTCATTCTCGTGCTCATCGTTTCGAAGTTTTATCTAAAGGAAACCATTCCCTGGCCGCGTTGGGCGGGGGCCGCGTGCATTTCCGTTGGCGTGTTGCTTGTGGCGTCGAGTTGATCCTGTTATGTGCAAGAACTTTCTGGAGCTGTTTCGGACGGGCGCGACCGCACTTGTGCTGGCGACGGGGGGCGGATGCGATTCGCATGGCGTGAGAGGCCCGGCACGCGATTCTTTCGATGGGCGCTGGGTACGACCCGACGGCGGATATGTGCTGGAGATTGCCGATGCGTCGGAAGCGCCCGGCGTCTCGTACTTCAACCCGGGATCGATCCACGTCGAAACGGCGCGATTCGAGCCGACAACAGAGGAGGGCGAAGAGCTTGTGATTGTGCTGCAGGATCGGGGTTATCCCGGAGCGATTTACCGGCTCAGACACAATTGGGAGGCAGACCAGCTCGTGGGCACATACTGGCAGCCAGCCTCCGGCCAAACCTTCAACGTGCGTTTCGTCCGGCGGGATTAAGATGCGGCTCGGCGGGCAAACCGCCTCGCGGCGTTTTTGATCGACGGAGTGCCATTATTCCAAAACCGCTGCGATGGTGTTAAGCGCATTGCCTTCAAGTCGGTTATTAACGAAAAGGAACGAGTGTCGTTTGGAAGCGGTTTTGGCAAGCGCCACAAGACGGCGCGCCGCCTCACGTGCGGCGGGGTCCGGCGCTTTAGTCTCGTCGTACGGGCTGAATTCTTCGACCGCCCTCGAATATGTCCTGCCGCCGGCGAGGAGAAAACGCGCGGCGATAAAGTCGGTTGTGACCGCGCCTTCCATCGCCAGCTGCATTTCCACCGGGGGCATTTTCGTCCAGGCATTGAACACATGGGCCACGTGGTGGCGCGAGAGGGTTTGGAAATATTCGGGAGCGAGAAACGTTTCATTGCGGATTTCCACGGCGTATTGCCATGGGCCCCGGGGCAGGGCGGAAAGGTAGGTATCGAGTGCATCCACGAAATCGCGTCCTCGCTGGAAGTCGCGCGGATAGAAGCGACTGAATTCGAAAATGATCAATCCGATTCTGTCGCGTACGACATTGCATGGCACGAGGAATTCGTTGGCAAAGAGGTCTGCATTCAGAAAGTTCGGGTTCGGTTTCCCTGCGAGATCGCCGAATCGGGCCAGCTGGGGGTAGTGTTTAATTGTCACGGTATCGGTGGCTTTAAGAGCGAACAGAAACCCGGGGGGCGTCCGGTCTGTCAGCGAGCGCAGATAGCGTTCAGAAGGGAAGCGGTAGTAGGCTGCATCGACGCAGACTGTGGGAAACACTTCGGCATACTCCGAGAGGCAGGATGCCTCGAACTTTGCATTCGAAAATGCGCCGCGCGTGAGATAGCGCTCATGGGTATAAAGTTGGCCGCTCCAGCCGGGATATTTCCAGGATGACGTTCCGATGTAAACGCCATGGCCGGTGAGATCGCGCAGCAGGGCGCCGTCGCGCGTGCGGTCGAATGGACGGGAGGCCCCGGTCATGAATCAATGTACGTGGAGTGGACTGCCACGCGTGGCTGCGCCGGGAGGATGCGGCCGCTGGTGATTGACCCCTTTGTCTTCTCAGGGTTACGATCTTTGCACTGATTCATGGATCCCGTCGTTTCCGTTATTGTGCCGGCGTTCAACACGATCGATTACGTGGATCGTGCGGTGGCTTCGGCGCTTGGACAAACGTTGTTGGGCATTGAAGTGATCGTTGTGGATGACGGTTCGACGGATGGCACTACCGACGTGTTAATGGCGCTGAAGGATCCGCGGCTGGTTGTATTGCGCACCGAAGACAATCTCGGAGCCAGCGCGGCGCGCAACCGCGCGCTTGAACGTGCACGCGCGCCATGGATCGCAGTGCTGGATTCCGACGATTGGTATCACCCCCGACGGCTCGAAACCCTCGTTGCCTTTGGGCAACGGCACGACGCCGATCTGGCGGCCGACGATCTTTATATTGTTGACGAAGACGACGATCTGCCCCGCACAACACTGCTCACATGGGCCGGGCGCCGCTTTGACGGTCCGACCCGGATTGGGGCCGAGCGGTTTGTGTTGGAGAATGTCGAGGGGCGACCCGGTGCGCGTCTGGGATATATCAAACCCGTGTTTCGACGCGAGTTTCTGATGCGCCACGGGTTGGGCTACGACACCGGCATTTCTGTGAGCCACGATTTCTGGCTGGATATGGAGTGCCTTGTGCGCGGCGGCGCACTATGGCTTCTGCCTGAACCATTCTATTATTACCGCTGCCGCCGGGGCGGCTTGAGTTCCAACCCGAAGGCGGTAATCCGGATCAGGCAGGAGATCGCAGCCCTAGACGCCTTCCTGCAACGCCACGAGACATGGTTGGAGAAGCGCCCGGAGGTTAAGCGCGCGCTGCTTTTAAAGCGCGGAGAGACGCGTCGGCAGCTTGCGTATCAGACCGCTGCCGCGGAACTGCGCAAGAGCGGAGCCACCGCGCTGCCTGCGATTCTTGGCCACCTGCCTTGGGCCCTGCGCGTGTTCTGCCAACGTCTGCCCGGCCGCGTCCGGCGGCTGTATATCCGGTGGCGTACCGGGAAACCCGCACCTGAACGCTTTTTCTGATCGTGCACCGCGATAGTGCGCCGCTTGCGGCGTGACTTTTCGCTGGTGCCTGATACCCTGCCGAAGCCGCATGAGATCGCCTGCAAATCGCCCCGGGGATCGGGACAGATGCACCCGTTTGCCTGCATGGATCCCGGGTTGTGGAACGCTCGCGGCAATCGTGTGTGTGGCGGGCCTGACGCAGGCCGCAGGGCCGGGCATCCAGCAGGTGAAATGGTCCGGTGGCGAGGTGGGGAGGGAGGTGGTGACCTTCTCGAACAACACGGTCGGTCCGCAACCAACAATTGCCGATTTTCAGCATGGCTGGCTTTATATCGGGGCCGCGCGTTCCGTGGACAACTCGCGGCAGGGAGTGGGGAGCTGGTGGGATGTCTCCAACCCGCGACAGCCGACGCTCACGACTCAGAAGACGATTTTTAATAATAAGCCGCACATGCTGACGTTCTGGGAGGACAAGATGTTGGACGGCCATCAGGCCTCCAGGTTTCTGGTTTGGGATTTTGACGACCACCGCGAAATCGCGTCGGTGAACGGATCGGTAGGGCCGGTATGGTATATGGGCCAGATCCCGTATGTGTACCGACCGCGAAACGGTTACGGTGCAGGACCGAACCGCCTTGATATCATCCGGCTTAACCCGCAGTCGACCGGTGGCGATCTCTGGGCGCAGTACGACCTGGGATCGGCCGTGTCTTTCCCGGTCGGAGCCCTTCATGCCGTGGGCAATCTGTTGATTGCCTCGGCATCGCAGGCAAGCGGCGTTGCCACCTTCGATATCTCGAACCCAACCCAGCCTGTGCTTCTCGATCAGGTGATTACAGGAGGCCAGGTATACACATCGATGGTTCACGGTTCGCGCGTCTATCAGTGCGAGCAGAATAATTCGGGCGTCATTCGCGTGTACGATTTCTCCAATCCGGCGGACATCCAGACTGTGGGCACGGTGTTTATCGGAAACAACCCGCGGTATGTGATGCTTAAGGACGGCAAGGGTTATTGCGCGCCGGGCACAAACCGTCTCGTGCGTTTCGATGCGCAGTCCCGCGTTGTAGACAGAGACTGGCGAACAGGGGGCGGGATGGATTTCGTTCAACTCATCGGCAACATGGCAATTACCGGGGGTATGGAAGGTCTTGCGCGTTGTGCCCTGATCCCCATTCAGACGGAGCCCGATACGACCGGGCCTGCGGTGGGCTTTGTCAGTCCGGCTAACGGAACGGTGAATCAGGCGTTGTCAAGCCGCGTGGGCTTTATCATGAGCGATCAGATCGATGTGACGTCACTGAATTCGCAGACGTTTATCGTTCGGCCGATCGGTTCTTCGGACGCCGTAGCGGGGACGTATTCGACCCAGCTGGGCATGATAAACTTTTCTCCGGCCGAATCGCTTCTGCCTGGGACGACCTATGAAGTGATCCTGCCTGCGGGCGGCCTGCGCGATACTGTGGGCAATGCGATTGGTTCGCAATGGCGGAGCGTGTTCACCACGACGGGCTCGCCGCCGGGGGGAGGAGGAGGAGGGGGCGGTGGCCTCGATCCAAATGCCGTTGGTGGCCACCTCGCGCACTGGGAGTTCAACCGTCAGACTCAGTTTGGTTTTGACAGCTCGCTCAATGGGCGCACGTTGCAACTTCAGCAGGGCGCGGCGTTTTCGACCGACGCCCGGGAAGGCCCCGGCGCATTAGCGCTTAATGGCTCCAATCAGTTCGCGGTGTCCAGCGACATCGCCCTTGGAGACGCATTCACGCTCGCCGCATGGATTCGGATGATCGGCGGCAGTGCTTCACGCGCAATTCTTTCAAATACAACCGATGCCGGAGGGGCGGACGGATTCCGATTTTGTGTTGCGTCGGATGGCAGCCTGCAGTTTGTCACTGGCGATGGGAGCGGCTCGGTTGTGGCCGTCAGTCCGGGTGGAACAGTGCCTGCGTACCAGTGGGTACATGTCGCCGTGTCAGTAAACAGGACGCTTGGTATTGTGTCCCTGTTTCGCAACCGGGAGCTTGTTTACAATGGTTCGCAGTTGCACTCCGGCTTTCGCACTTCCGGCATCATTGCGGTGGGCGCATCCACAAATGGAAAAAACCTGTTTGGCGGCAGCATGGACGATATCCAGATCCTGCCTCGCGCTTCCACGGGGTCGGCCATCCGTGGAGTGCCGGGGGAGGAACGGTTTCTGCATGCGCGCTTTGAAGGGGCGCAGGGGAATGAGTTTGTTAGGGACTGGGCGCTTGGAGATTTGTACGAGGGGACGCTATGGGCGGGCAGCGGGCCAAGCGTGTCTTACGACGCAGTTGAAGGCAGTCAATCCGCACGATTTCCGTTGGGCCACGACGATATCCTCGAGAGTTTCGAGCTTTTCACAGAAGCCGGAGAGTTTACCTGGCTCGCATGGTTGAAACCGGATGTGTGGTCTGGCGAACGCACTGTAGGTGGTACAGATGATAACGAAGGATCATTGAACGGATTTGTCATCGCGGTGGATAATCCCGGAAGCGGCGGGTCGCGGCTGCTGCTGTGGACGGGGAATGGCCGTGAGCGGTCGCTTGCGGCGAGTCAGACCGGCGCGATCCCTGCGGGTCAATGGGTGCACTGCGCTGTGACGCTGAATCGGGCGACAGGTGTCGCGCGGCTGTATGTGAATGGGTTGGACGTGACCGCTTCCAGTGCGGCGCGCAGCGATTACAGCACATTCAACTTTTTCGGTATCGGACAGGATTATAACGGTGGGAACGATTACAGCGGGTTGATGGATGACGTGCGCGTTTATACCAGGGTGTTGGATGGCGCCGCGATCGCGGCGATGGCCGGCGTTCAGAACCGGCCGCCGTCGCTGCAGTCGTTCGAGCTTTCGACGACACAGATCGAGACCGGACAAACTCTGAACGCCACAGCCTCAGCAAGCGACCCGGACGCGCTGGATTCGGTGCTTTATTCTTTCACTTTCGACGACGCGAGTTCCGCGACCGGATTTTCGGCTTCGGGAACGGCGGCTGCTACGTTCAATTTGGCAGGACGACGTTTTGTCAGCGTGCGCGCAACCGATGGTGTTGCGGTTTCGACCGAGCGTCGGCTCGCGATTGTGCATCATCCGCTGACCGATGTTCCTCCGGCCCGGTCTTCGCTGTTGATCTGTGATCGGGACAGAAACGCTTTGTGGGCGGCAAATCCGGATGGCGATTCTGTTTGCCGCATCGATGGGGCCACGCTGTCCCGGGATTTCGAAGTTTCCGTGGGGGACGAACCGCGTTCGCTTGCGCTGCGGCCGGACGGTTCCGAGATCTGGGTGGCTTGCGCCGGGAGTTCGGAAGTTGCAATTCTTGACGCAGGCACCGGGGCTGTGCTTGGCAATTTGCCCATGGGTTATGGCTCGCGGCCGTCTGCCATTGTTTTTGCGCCCGACGGCTCCGCCGCCTTTGCCGCTCTGCAGGGTGCGGGGGCGGTTCTCCGGATCGATCCTGCCACGCGCGCGATTGAAGCGCGCACCGCAGTCGCGGGAGAGCCGAATGCGCTCGCGGTTGCAGCCGGCGCGCCGCGCCTGTTTGCGACCCGGTTTCTTTCGCCGGAAACGCGGGGGGAGGTTCACGAATTGGACGCGGACACACTTGCCCCCGTGCGCACCCTGGTTCTTGCCTACGATACCTCGACCGATACGGAAAGTTCGAGTGCGGGAGTGCCCAACTATCTGATGCAGGCTGCGATTGGTCCGGATGGACGGCAGATGTGGGTTCCGTCGAAGAAGGACAACGTGCAACGCGGGCTTTCGTTGAACGGCAAACCGCTCACGCACGACAGCACGGTGCGCAGCATTCTTTCCCGCATCGATCTCACCACCGGGGCGGAGATTTCCGGTGCACGGCTCGACATCAACGATCAGGGGTTCCCGGCTGCCGTCTGTTTTTCGCCTGCCGGCGACCTCGCGTTTGCCGCGTTCATAACCAACGACGAAGTGCTTGTGTTCGACACGGCAACGGGCAACGCGCTGGCCGGCGTGGAAACCGGTCATGCGCCGCATGCTCTCTGTCTTGGACCGGACGGCGCTGCCCTGTATGTGTTGAACTTTTTATCACGGTCGGTGCAGGCATTCGATGTCACAGGGCTTGCAACCGGTGCCTCCTCGGAAATGCCGTTGCTTGGCGAAGTGTCGATCGCATCGGTCGAACCCCTGTCGCCGGAGGTGCTCGCCGGAAAGCGTGTGTTCTACCATTCCGGCGATGCACGCATGGCAGGTGATGGATACATGACGTGCATCTCCTGCCATTTGGATGGGCGCCATGACGGACGGGTGTGGGATGGCAAGGATCTGGGAGAAGGTCTCCGCAACACGATCACGCTTCTCGGGCGCGCAGGGATGGCACATGGACGTGTGCATTGGTCCGGAAACTTCGACGAGATCCAGGATTTTGAGCACGACATGCGCAATCGATTTGGAGGCAGCGGCTTTCTCACGGCAGAACAGTTCGAAAGCGGCTCGACCAGTCAGCCGTTGGGAGATCCCAAGACCGGACTCAACGCCGATCTGGATGCGCTGGCCGCGTATGTCGCATCTCTGGACACCGCGCCGCCAAGCCCACACCGCATGCCGGACGGATCGCTTTCAGAATCGGCGCGTGAAGGCGCCCGCCATTATGCCGCGTTGAATTGCATGGAATGCCACCGCGGCGCCGCGGCTTCAGACAGCCCGTCGGGCCTGTTGCATGACGTGGGCACACTGAAAGCTTCCTCGGGGGAACGTCTGGGCGGACCTCTTACAGGCATCGACACCCCCACGTTGAAAGCTCTCTGGGCATCTGCGCCGTATCTGCACGATGGCTCGGCGGCAAATCTGGCCGATGTGTTTTCCGAGTCTGGCGCTCCGGAGGGCTCTCCGCATGCCGCAGTTCGCGGACTCAGTCCGCAGGAACAGGCGGAACTGCTGGATTATCTGCTGCAATTCGATGAACGCGAGTCGGACACCACGCTTGCGGGATTTCTGGAGTTGTTGCCTCCGGATGCGAATCGCGAGCCGGGAGCGGACCCCAACGGTGATGGCTTCGACAACCTTGCCACATACGCCTTCGGGCGCAGCGCGCGCGATGGAGAAGGGCTGGCGCCTGTTCGCCCGGGCGACATCCTTCGCGTCTCTGCGAGCGGCGGCGTGGTGGAGCTGCCGTTCGATGCCCGGCACGATATCGCTTATTCTCTGGAGTATGCTTCCGGCATGGATTCGGGTACCTGGCGCAAAGCCGCAGTAAAAGCTCGTGGCGGCGCGTGGAAGACCACGGGCGCTGTTCCCGGACTGGTTGTTGTGTCGGTCAGCTCGGCGGGATTGACCATTGGCGGTGTGCCCGGAGGAAAGTCCGGATTCTGGCGGGTGCGCATTCAGGACGGGGAGTGACCGATTCGGTGGGCCGCGCGTGGCGACGCACGGGCAAGAGGAGTTGATGGATGGGTTTTCTCTCGCTATTGCTGCCGCTTCGGCGCGAGCATCCTTGTGGTTATGAACATCCAGGGGTTCAAGGTGTTTTGCGATCTTGTTGAAACCGGCAGTTTTTCGCAGGCAGCCGAGATGAACCGCATCACCCAGAGCGCCGTGAGCCAGCAGATTCGGGCAATGGAGAAGCGTTTTGGGGCCACGCTGATCGAGCGGGGAAAGAAGAATTTTTCCGTAACGCCGGAAGGCCGGATCTTTCTGAAAGCAAGCCATGAGATCCTAAACCTTTTCGACGATCTCGGCCATCGCATCCACGAGATGCAGAACGTCATCGCGGGCACGCTCAGGATCGCTTCGGTTTACAGCATTGGGTTGCATGAGCTGCCGCATTATCTGCGTGCGTTTCGGCGGCTGTATCCGTCCGTCGATGTGCACGTGGAGTACAGGCGTTCGGCTCAGGTGTATTCGGATGTGCTCGCCGGAGTGGTGGATTTCGGGTTGGTGGCATTTCCATCGCGGCGCAGGGGGCTGGTGGTCGAATCGTTCTGGCAGGATAAACTTGTGTTGATTTGTCCGCCGGACCACCCGCTTGCGGGGCGTCGTCGGGTGCGATTTCGCGATCTGGAAGGCCAGCGTTTTGTGTCCTTCGAACCCGATCAACCCACGGCGCGGGCGATTGACAGGAAGTTTCAACATGCGGGCGTACATCTGCGTCACGCGCTTGAGTACGACAACATCGAGACGGTGAAACGCGCGGTGCAGATTGAGAATGGGCTCTCGATTGTGCCTCTGACCACCGTCGTCGATGAATTGGAACTCGGCCGCTTGCGCGCCGCGGAACTCGATGAGCCAGATATGTTTCGTCCGCTTGGGCTTGTGCAGAAGCGGTCGCGCGCCGCGTCGCCGGCACAGAAGCGATTCATTGAGATGTTGAAGGAGGATCCTGAGGGCTTTGCCCGCGGGGCGCAGGCGCTCGAAAAGGCCGAGCGGCTTGCCAAAAAGGGACCAAAGCGGTAACAGAACGTCGAGGGTGGTAGTCTCCGAGCCGCATGCCTCCGGCAACGTGGCGCGCAGTCAACCCGCCATCGTGCTGCGGAATCCTTGTAGAACCTTTTTTGTATGACCCCCGACACACCGACATCCGATACCTATGCGGTGATCCTCGCCGGCGGCAGCGGCGAGCGATTCTGGCCGTTAAGCCGTAAGGCGTCGCCAAAACAGTTGCTGCGGCTTTTTTCCGACAAGACGCTCCTTGAGAACACGTTGTTCCGACTGGAAGACGTTGTGCCGCCGGAGCGCATTCTTGTGCTTACAAATACCGAGCAAGAACAGGCTACGCGGCGGGTGTTGTCCGGGCTGTTGCCTGAGGAGAACATTGTGGCGGAACCTGCAAAACGCGATACCGCTCCGGCGGTCGCGCTGGGCGTGGCGTGGGTGGCCGCGCACGACGCCAATGGCGTCATGGCGGTGTTGCCTGCGGATCATCTCATTGAGGACACCGCCACGTTCTGTTCCAATCTTGCCGATGCATTCGCGGCAGCGCGTTCGAGTGGCGGGCTGGTGACACTGGGGATTCGTCCGACGTGGCCATGTCCCTCCTTTGGGTATATCGAAAGCGGGGAGCCAATGTCTGTACCCGGAGTGGCAACGCGGTTTTCGCGCGTCCGTTCGTTCCGGGAGAAGCCAAGCGTCGAGCGGGCTGAACAGTTTCTTTCCCAGGCTAACTTCTTTTGGAATGCGGGAATGTTTGTCTGGAGCGTGTCTGCAATCCATTGCGAACTGGCTGCGCACGCGCCTCCGCTCGCGGACTTCGTTCATCGTACCGGGCATGGGGGCGGCAACGGGCGCCTCGCCAAAGGATGGGAAAACGCGTTCCCATCTCTGCCGAAAATCTCCGTTGATTACGCCGTGATGGAAAAAGCCGGCAATGTGCTTGTGCTCGAAGCCGAGTTTGATTGGGACGATGTGGGCGGCTGGGTTGCGGTGGCCAAATACCTCCGGCGCGATTCGCAGGAGAATGCTTCGAATACGTCTCTGCTTGCCCGGGATGCGTCGGGCAACATTGTGCACGCCGGTGGCGGAAAACAGGTGGCTCTGCTCGGTGTCCGGGATCTGATTGTGGTGGACACCGGGGACGCGTTACTGGTGGCCAGCCGTTCTGAAGCAGAGCGTATCAAACAGCTTGTGCCGGATTTGCCCGAGACGCTGCAGTGAGGAACCGGACATGAGTATACCGCGCGCGATTGGCATCGATCATGGAGACGCCCGGATCGGTATTGCCGGCTCCGACGACTTGGGCATGATGGCGCATCCGGTTGCGACCGTGGACGCCCGCGCTAAGGATGCCGTGGCGCAGATCGCCAGAATCGTCAGTGAACGCGGTGCGCAGATTCTTGTCGTGGGTCTGCCGCGCAACATGGACGGCACCTGCGGTCCGGCCGCGGAAAAAGTCCGCGCCTTCATCGCCAAACTGCAGGCCGCCATGCCCGACATGGAGATTCGCGAGTGGGATGAACGCCTGACGACCGTGGCTGCGGAACGCGCGCTGCGGGAGAGTGGTCGCAATGCGCGCAACAGCCGCAAGATGGTCGATCAGGTGGCCGCGCAGATGATTTTGCAGAGCTGGCTCGATGGACAGACGGCAGACGGCGGACTGTCGGGCTCTCGATGAATCGGATATGGCGGAACGGGGGGCGGATCCTTGTGACTGTGGCGTACGACGGCCGCCCATTTGAAGGCTGGCAAAGCCAGCCCGGAGGCAATACCGTGCAGGACCATCTGCAACGGGCGATTGGTGCGACAACCGGATGCAAAACCGTTGTGCACGGTGCAGGACGAACTGATGCCGGGGTGCATGCGCTTGGGCAGACCGCGCATTTCGACGCGCCCGATGCACGGTTGACACCCGGGCAATGGGTGGCGGCGTTAAACACGCGATTGCCGCGGGAGATCCGTGTCCTTCGCGCCGTCCGTGTATCGGCGGCGTTTCACGCGCGCTTTTCGGCCAGCGGCAAAACCTACCGTTACCGTATCCGCAACGCGCCGGTGCTGCCTCCCCACGAACTGCATCGGACGTGGCATGTCCCGGCTGCCATGAATCTGGAAGCGTTGCGGTACGGGGCACGCGCGTTTGAAGGACGCCACGATTTCTCCGCGTTTGCGGCCAACCGCGGCAGGAAAGCGGAGAACACCGTCCGCACATTACGCGAAGTGCGGGTGCGCCGAAGCGGATCGCTTGTTGAACTGACATGTATCGGAGATGGGTTCCTATATAGGATGGTACGTTTGATTGTCGGTGCCCTTGTGCAATGCGCGACCGGGCGGATGGATCTTGCCGAACTTGCGCAGCTTCTTGACGCGCCTGCCGGACGTCGTTGCAGCCATTGCGCGCCTCCCGATGGGTTGTGGCTTCTGCGCGTGCATTACCCACGTGCCGTTAGCGGGGAGAGACGCCATTGAAAACGTTGCGCGCAGGATTCTGGATCGATGTGGCGATTCTTGTCGGAGCAGCCTGGTTACGGTTCCGGGCGCTCGACATCCGGCCGCTGCATTTCGATGAAGGGGTCAACGGATGGTGGGTCGATGAAATGATGCGTCTTGGATATTATCCGTTCGATCATGGGTTCTATCATGGACCACTATTTTTCTACATGATGTATGTGTCGGAAGCCCTGTTCGGCTTTAATGTGACGGGGCTGCGCCTCCCGGCGGCATTGTGTTCGCTGGGGTTGGTGGCGTTGGCGTTGGCGTTTGGGCGGTTCACAGGCGCGGCGATTGCGCGGTTTGCGGCGGCGGGTATCGCTGTGTCGCCGGCATTCGTTTTCTACGGGCGATACGCGATCCATGAATCGCTGATGGCGCTGTCGATTGCCGTGTTCTGTTGGGGTTGCATGGAAACGCTGGGATGGGGGAGCCGCGGAGGATGCCCGTGCCGGCGCGCGACGCGTGGAATGCTTGTCGCCGCAACAGGTCTCGCCGGTATGATGCTCACCAAGGAGACGTACATCGTGCACACAACCGCGGTGGTAGCCGCGTTTGTCTGTCTGCGGTTCTGGGAGCGCAACGTGTTGGCGCGATTCTTACCGTGGATATTGCACACGGGGCAGCGCCGCGAATGGCGTTTGGCATGGCCACGATGGCCAACGGGCGCCGCAGCCGCGCTAATCGTTGGCGGATCGGTCGTCGTGTTTTACAGCGGCTTTTTTCTGCATTGGGAAGGTGTATCCCGATTCTTTCTCGCCGTGGGCGAATGGATGGAGATTGGAGTGGGGGAATCGCAGAGCGGCCATGTGAAGCCGGCGTGGTACTGGGTCGAAACGCTCGCGGCGATGGAATGGCCGACGCTTGTCGGATTGGTGTGTTGCCCTCTGGCGGCGGTGACAGCCTGTCGGACGCCCGTGCGCTGGATGGCGATCTTCGGACCCGGCGTGCTTTTTGCTTATAGCGTCATCCCGTACAAAACGCCGTGGTGCATGGTGTCCATCATCTGGCCGTTGTTGTTTGTGGCGCCGACAATGGTCCTGCACCGCGGACTGGCGTTGCCATGGTGCCGGGCGCTCCCCGTGGGGTATGCGTTGTTGCTTGCCGCGTCGGCATGGACGGCCTGGCAGATTTCCTTTGTCCGCCCCACGGACGACACAGTGCCGTATGTCTATGTGCAAACGTACGAAGATGTGGATCAGCTTGCCGGCCCGCTGAAGCGCAAGCTGGAGATGTCGTTTGAGAATCGCACGTTGCGCGGCGGCATTGTGGCTGCCGATTATTATCCGTTGCCATGGATGCTTCGCGAGTTTGTGAACGTGGGATATTTCGGGCAGAAGAATGGCGAAGAGATTGCGCTTCCCAGACGTAACCCGCCATGGGATTTCGTTTTTGCCGTCCCGCCGCGTGTGGAAGAGGTGGAGATGCTGCTCGATGAGCCGTATTTCAGAGAGCGATTGCATCTGAGAAGCGCCCAACAGCCGGGTTGGGTTTATTTTCGGTGGAAAACATTTCGCGATCTGTTTCCCGGGCGTGAGCCGGAGTTCCTTCCCGCCCCTGCCCCCGTGCCGCATGAGGAGGGCGACGAATGAGGGGTGTGGCGAGCGCGGTGGTGAGCGCTGCGATGGCGGCAATGGTGGCTTTGGCTGTGTTGCCCATGGCAACGGGGGGAGGACTGGTGGCGTGGCATGTCTGGGCAGCTGGGGCGGCAGCTATTGCCGGCGCCGTCGGGACTCTTCGCGGTGTTTGCAGCGGCGGCAGTGCCGGGAAAAATGCGTCGGCGGAGGTGCGCCCGGGCAGGATTGCCCTTTCGGTATGTGTTTGGGGGGTGTTCGCGTGGTTCGCATTCCGCACATTTTTCTGGTGGGCGGTGGAACGGTCAGACGGCCTTTACGTGTTTTCCCCGAACAACACGGGCGATTTTCCATTGCATCTCGCTCTGATGAATTATCTGGCCTCGGGCGTCGCGTTCTGGCCCGCGAATCCGATTTATCCCTCCGGTGCACTGGGCTATCCGGTCGGGGTGGATCTGCTGAGCGCGGGTCTCGTGGCCGTTGGTATGGATCCGTTGCGCGCAATGCTCTGGGTGAACGTCGTGTTGATCGGCGCAACCGGCATGGCTGCATGGGTTTGGGGCCGCGCGTGGGGCGTGGCGGCCCTGTTGTTTAACGGCGGACTTGCCGGATTTGCGATATTTGCCACGGGCGCATTGCGGGATTTCCAGGAGGACACCGCCTGGAAAAGTATTCCACTGGCGATGCTTACCACGCAGCGCGGCCTGTTGCTTGCCATACCTGCCGGTCTGTTGCTGATGCGACAATGGCGCGAGGAAGCGCGCAGTGCCCGGAGATGGCTGCCGGTGTGGGTTCAGGTTCTGTTTTTCGGTGCGATGCCGCTGGCGCACATGCATAGCGCCGGATTTCTTGTCGGCCTGCTGGCATTCTGGCTTGTGGCAGGAGCGCCTGCATGGCGGCGGATTGGATGGCGCACGCTTGCACTCGGCGCAGTTCCCTTGGCGGGTTTTGCCACGTTGGCTACGGCATTTTTTCGCCCAAGACATGGCATGGGGTGGCAGCCCGGCTGGATGGGGGATGGCTTCTGGTTTTGGGCGTTGAATTTCGGGGTTTTTCTTCCGTTACTCGCTGGTGGGACCGGATTTGCCATGTGGAGAGGATGGAAGTGCGTACGACGTGGACGGTTTCCCCGAGGGAATCTCTGGCATTTTGTTGTGCCGTCGGCAGCCGCGTTTGGTATGTGCGCGATGTACCGATTCAGCCCGTGGGATTGGGATAATACCAAGTTTTTCCTGTGGTCATGGCTGGCAAGTGTGCCGGTGCTGGGGGCATGGGCGATGAGAGGTCTCGCTCCGGCGGCCGCCGGCGCACTCACGATCCTGCTGTTTTTTTCGGGGTTCGTCAGTCTCGCAGGAGGCCTTGTGACCACGGGGCAGGGGTATCATGTGGCAGACCGCGGGGAGCTTGCCGCTGTGAAGGAGGCTTTGGAGGCGGTGCCGCTGGGAGAGCGCATTGCAGTGGCGCCGGTGCACAATCATCCCGTGCTGATGGCGGGGTGGCCAGTGGGCATGGGTTATGGAGGACATGTGTGGAGTCATGGTTACGACATCCGCGGGCCGGAAGCGGATCTGGAGATATTGCTTTCCGGCCGCAGCGGTTGGGCTGCGGCGGCGCGGCGGCTGAACTGTCGCTGGGTGTTTCACGGGCCGCGCGAGATCGAACGATATGGCGGGGCGGCGGCGCTGTGGAAGCTTGGCAACCCGCCCATTCGCGTTGGGCGCTGGGGGTATATCTACGAGTTGCCCGGAGTCGAACTGATGGAAGCGCCTTGACGGGAAGGGCGTTTGGGGCATCTTGCACACTGCTTTCTCGCGAGAACTCAGAGTTTTAGTATGGCCAATAAAAAATCCGCTATCAAACGCGCCCGCCAAACCACACATCGGCGCGCACGCAACCTTTCCGTCCGCACAGGGGTAAAGAGTTCTCGCAAAAAGCTCGTTTCAGCGCTCCAGAGTGGCGACGAAGCGGGGGTGCGCGCTGCGTACTCGGAATTTACCTCCAAACTGGACAAAGCCGCCAAACGCGGGATTGTGCACAAGAACGCTGCAGATCGTCAGAAGAGTCGCGTGAACGGATTGTTATCCGCACGCAGTGCGGCCTAGCTGACGCTGGCCCACGTCTGCACGCGAAGAGCCGCAGGCCAAAGAGGGGTACCGTCCAATGCTGCAGGAACCCTCCATTGCGCCTGCGCTGGAGAGGGATGCCAAAGCAGCTGGTGAACTCCGTGCCTTTTTCGATTCGCTTGCCGCAGATCGCGACGAATGGATTGCGCGCAACGGCTATTACCATGAATTGTTGCTGCGGTATTTCCGATTCGCGATCCCGGAGGGAAGCCGCGTGGTGGAGATGGGCTGTGGCACAGGCCATTTGCTTGCCGGACTAAAGCCTGCGGAAGGGTTGGGCATCGATTGGAGTCCGGCCATGTTGCAGGTGGCGCGCGAGCGGCGTCCGCATCTCGCATTTGTTGAGGCGGATGTGCAGGCGCTCGCTGAGCCCGATGCGCCGTTCGATTATGTTGTTGTCAGCGATTTGATCGGTTTTTTGCGTGATGTACAGGGTTTCCTCGAGCAGATGCGGCCGTTTTGTCATGATCGCACCCGTGTTGTCATTTCTTACTACAGTTATCTTTGGGAGCCTGTGCTCGGCCTTGCCGCGTTGACGAGCCAGACAGCCCCGTTGCCGCCTCAGAACTGGCTGACTGCGGAGGACATCGACAACCTGCTGCGCCTTGCGGGGTTCGACGTCGTTTCGCACAGGCGGCACGTGCTTCTTCCACGGCGTGTGCCGTGGCTTTCCGAGTTTTTGAATCGTTGGGCGGCACATCTTCCGGTCCTTGAATACTTTACGCTGCTACATTTTTGCGTCGCGCGGCGGTTGCCCGAAAAACGAACGCCGATCCGCAGTTGCAGTGTCATTGTGCCCTGCCGCAACGAGCGAGGCACGGTCGCCGCGGTTGTCGAGCGCCTGCCGCGCCTGACGGGGGACGACGAGATCGTTTTTGTGGAAGGCAATTCCACCGACGACACCGCAGCCGAGATCCGGCGGGTTATTGCGGCCAACCCCGACCGCCAGATCCGACTCGTGCCGCAGGGCACCGGGCATGGCAAAGGAGATGCCGTGCGAAAGGGTTTTACCGCAGCCAAAGGGGAGATGTTGATGATTCTCGACGGAGATCTAACCGTCGATCCCGAGGAGCTGCCGCGATTTTTTGAGGCCGTGGCCTCCGGGCGCACTGAGTACGTGCACGGATCGCGTCTCGTTTATCCCATGGAATCGGAGGCAATGCGCTTTTTAAACAAGCTGGGAAATAAGTTTTTCAGTGCGGCCTTCTCGTTCCTGCTGGGGCAGCATCTCAAGGATACGTTGTGTGGAACAAAGGTTCTGCGGCGGGACGATTACGAGCGCATCGCGGCAAACCGCGGGTATTTCGGGGACTTCGATCCATTCGGCGATTTCGACCTGATTTTCGGCGCATCCAAGCTGGGGTTGAAGATTGCAGAGATCCCGGTGCGTTACAGGGACCGGGAGTATGGCGTTACGAACATCAGCCGGTTTAGGCACGGCATGTTGCTGTTACGGATGACGTTCCACGCGGCACGGCTTGTGCGATTCTGTTGATCCGCCATGGGAAATGCCGCTGCCCCCGCTCCCGCTGAATCCCGTCGCCTGCTCCTGCTGAGCCTGCTGCTCGGAGCTGTCACGCTCGCGGTCTATTGGCCCGCGCAAAACCATGAATTTCTCAATTACGACGATCCGTCGTTCACGTATGGGAACGAGCATGTTGCCCGAGGATTGACGTGGGACGGCGTTGTGTGGGCGTTTACCACCGGGCATACCGGCTACCAGTTGCCGCTCACCTGGCTCAGTCTCATGCTGGACGTGTCGTTGTTCGGCATGCACCCCGGTGGATTTCTGTTTACAAACATCCTGTTGCATACGGTAAACACGATCTTGCTGTTTTTGCTGATGCGACGGCTAGCCGGCGGCTGGCTGGCGCCATTTTTCGTGGCGACCGTTTTTGCATGGCATCCCACGCACGTCGAATCCGTGGCGTGGATTGCCGAGCGCAAGGATGTTTTGAGCTGGTTCTTCGCTCTCCTGGCAATGCAGGGATATGCATCATGGACGACCCGGCCCCGCGTGTGGCGCTACGTCGCATTTGTGCTGGTGCCGTTTGGGTTGGCGATCCTCTCCAAGCCCATGCTCGTCGTGCTGCCGGTGTTGTTGCTGGCTTTCGACATCTGGCCGTTGAATCGGTTGCAGCCGTGGCCTGCGGCGTGGGCGCCACCTGCCTGGGCGGATTGGCTGAAGCAATGCGGAGTGCGCCTTGCGGAGAAGGTGCCGCTGCTGCTGATCTCGCTAGGATACGGCTTGCTCGCGATGAACATCGCCGAGACGCGTAACGTGAATGCGCCCTGGGATCAGTTTCCGCTGTACGCCCGGCTTATTCACATGGTGGATGCCTACGGGATGTATGTGCGAAACTTTTTTTTGCCATTCGATTTGTGCATTCTGCACATGCACCCCCGCCAGCTGTATCCCTGGCATGAAACGGCGGTGCGCGGGCTGGTGCTTGCGGGGTTCAGCGTTCTTGCCATTGTGCTGTTCCGGTTTCATCGCGCCACGCTCGCCGGCTGGCTGTGGTTCGGTGCCGCGCTCTTTCTGGTCTCCGGCTTGTTCCAGAACGGCTCGCAAATCATCGCCAATCGGTACACCTATATCCCATACATTGGGTTGGCTGCGGCGGTTGCGTACCCCATTGAGACATGGGCGCGATATCTCGGTGGATTCAGGCCATGGTTTCTGGCGCTCGTCCTTGCGGGAGTGTGCAGCGGCATGATTCATGGCTCTCGCAAGCAGCTGGCGAGCTACCGTGGCTCCGTTGAGCTTTGGGATCATGCAATCTTGTGCGTGGCGAACAATTCCATTGCTCTGGCCAACATTGCTCCCGCCTTGACACAGCAGCGGCCCGGGCCATCGGGTTTCCGCGAGGCTCTTGCCAAATCGCTGTTGTCGTTCGAGCAGCTTGAATCGAACCCCGTGGCGCCTGCAAACGCAGGGCATTATGCATGGATTCTCGGAAGCCGTGAAGAAGCCATCCCTTTGCTGGAGGCTGCTGTCCGAATGGGCACCGGCAACGGCACTCCATATTTTCTCCTGGCACGCGACGCGGCGATGAAGGGCGACTTCGACAAGGCTTATGAGCGCATCAAGCAATCTGCGGAGGCCGCACCAGACCCGGATGCTCGGGCATTGATGGTGGCACAAGCGGCTGCGAACGCCGGCCGCTTTCGTGACGCTGTGCAGGTATTGGAACGGGTGCTGGAGCGCCAGCCTGGTTGGGTGGCGGCAACCGCCCGACTGGCTGTGCTCCTTGGTGCCAGCCCGGACGAAGGGCTGCGCAATTCCTCCCGGACCTTGGAACTTGCGGCGAGCGCTGCATTGCTCAGCCGAAAGGCCAGTGAGCATACTGAGCTTGATCAGCTGGAAGTGATGGCGGCCGTCGTGGTCGCGAGTGCGCTGCAGGAAAAAAAAGATTTTGCGCTCGATTTGGCGGTGGAAGGCAAGCTTCTCTCCCAGAAGAGCGGTGCCGAGTACCAGAGGCTGATTTTCGAGGATTTTGAGCGCAAAGTGCGCGCCGGGAAACCAATCGTTCTCCCCATTCGTCTGGTGCCCCCTCCCGACCCTACGATTTGGAGCGAGGTTCTCAATTTTGAGAATGGTTTTTGAAAGCGTCGCGTTCGATTCAAGCACAGGCAGGCGGAGAAAATCGTATTCCCGACCGGAAAGCTGTGAACACGCTTGTGACCAGAACCCAAGAGATGATTCTTGCGAGATTTTGCTGGTGCTTGGCATGCCCTACGCTACATGGGAAGGCGCACGCTGATTTTTTACAAGCAGGGTGCTCAACACAACTATAACAATTCATACAAGGATAATTCTATGAACAAACGCATCAAAGGCGGCTTTACGCTTGTTGAAATCATGATCGTTGTTGCGATCATCGCCCTTCTCGCGGCTCTCGCGATTCCGGGCTTCCTCCGTGCGCGTCAGCGCGGACAGGCCTCCAACGTTCTCAATGACGCCCGCATTCTTGACGCTGCGGTCGATCAGTGGGCAATCGAGCAGAACAAAGGAAAAAATGACACGCCTACATTCCCAGATCTAACGCCATATCTGAAGGCTAACAGCCGCCTTGTCTCCAATGGCGGTAATGATCTCTTCGGCAACGCGTACAAGATGCCCGCGAATGTGGGATCCTCAATTGGTGTCACGATTGCCACAGCCACGAAAGCCGAGTTCGACCCGACTGTCGTTCCATCTGAGTTCTGGGCCGGCTACTAAACGCAGTCCGGGAACCGAGAACCATTACGCATTACGAGCGGTGGCGACGAAAGTCGCCACCGCTCTTTGCTTTTCAAGGGGAACGACTTGTGCTGAAATAGAGGAGCGGCATGTGCGAATGCTGCACCATATAATAAGTAAAGTTATAATATTAATGCAACTAAAATATAAAAATTATGAAAGCGTTCCGTTTCCCAGGAAAGGGTCTTGGCGGGTTTACCCTCGTCGAGATCATGATTGTTGTTGCTGTCATCGCGCTTCTCGCGGTGATCGCAACCCCGTCGTATCTCCGCGCACGTCAGCGCGGCCAGGCAGCTACCATCCTTGAGGATGTCCGTCAGCTCGATCACGCGCTGGAAATTCATGCGCTGGAGAAGTCGCTGACTGGGGCTGACGGCGTGGCGTTACCGGATCTTTTGCCTTATTTGAAGGCTAACAGCCGCATGATGGTGAATGGCGGACTTGACCTATTCAGTCGTTCATATCTTGTTGGCCCAACAGTGGCTGATGGAGCACGGGTTGATCCCGCTACCAAAGGGGAATTCGATTCGGAAGTCGTCACCAGCCAATTCTGGGTGGGGTACTAGATGATCTGGAGACTGCCCGTTCCCTTTCGATCAGAGACCACCCTCGGCAGTGTAGCCGGCTGAATTCCAATCCATGTCTGGACCAAGGCAGTTGACCGCGCATGTAATCGCCGGAGCAATTGTGATTGTCTCCATTGCGCTCTGGGTGGCCGCTGCCGTGGCAATAAGGTCGGAGACGGAAAATTTCAGGTCTGCCGCATGGAAGCTTGGGGTGCCGGCGATGGCGCCACCGTTCTCGGATGCGCGGTATGTTGCGTTTGGGTGGACCATGGTACAATCCAATCCTACCGCAGACATTTTTAGCCTCAAGATTCCGGTCAGATATCCGGAGGGCATTGTCCCCATGCCGTTCAATTATCCACCGTGGCTGTTGCTGCCGGCGGATCTCGGGGCATCGCTCTCGTGGTATCCGGCCATTGGCTGGATTGTTTGCGCGGTATTTGTGCTTGCTGTTGCCGTCGCGGTTCCCGTGAGGCGATGGTGGCAGGGCGGACTTTTGGCTTTTCTCATCGTATCTCCTCCAACGATGCTGGGATTGGAGCGTGGGAATGTGGATCTCGTGATTTTTGCTGCGATAGCCGTGGCCGCCGTTGTCTATGCTTCTGCGAAAGGGCAGAGAGGGGCTGGGGCGGTTGCGCTGATGTTCTTTGGCGGAGCCATTAAGCTTCACGGCTTTCCGGGCGGACTCATTTTTGCGGCTGGCAAACCGGTCTCACGGTCAGCGATCCATTCTCTCGTGTACCTTTCTGCAGCAAGCATCTTTTTGCTCAGCCCGTGGTCTGGTTTGAGCACTGCGTATGGCAATGCGCCGCAGGATGTTTATTGGTCGACCGGAGCAAGGCAATGGGCGCTGGCTTTGGAGCGCTCAGCAGGGTTGTCCGCTCATATTCTGGAACTAAGCGACGGTACCAGACAGTGGGGAATTGCAACAGGCTTGATAGCCATATTGCTCGGGGCTGCTGTCGGTCTCCTCGTTAGAAATCGGCTGCCGTGCCAGCCAAGATCTGCGCCATGGATGCTGGCGATAGCGGGTTCAGCGCATTTTATCTGCTCATACGTTCTGATTTTATCCTACATGTACCGCAAGATTACCTTGCTGCTGCTTTTGCCGCTACTCTTCTCGCTGATGGTGGAGCGCGGGATGCAAAGGTGGGTGGGGATGAGCGCAGGCGTTCTGCTCGCAGCGGCCTTTGGCATTCACTTCCACCCTGTGCTGGCTCTCGCGTACGAGGGGCCTCCGGCTGCGGAAGTCGTGAGGGTCATTTTTGTCCAGGCCGGAATCGATTTTCTCCTCGTCGTGCTGCTGGTAACCCTTGTAACGCGTTGGCTTGCCGAAATCGCGCCGGAATGGATGAGAGCCGCCCAGGAACTGGCGAAGGGATTGGGATTGCTGAGGATGCGTGCCGAAAAGCAGTCCGATATTTGCTCCGAGGCGCGCTAACACACTTTGCATGACTCAGTCCGCGTCCATCCATGGCTCCCGCGCTTTGGGCCCTAACTCAACGCAGATTTCAGTGGTTGCAGCCTGTTTCAACGAGGAAGCTGTGCTGGCAGAGTTTTATCGCAGGGTACGGCGAACCTTGGACAGTATGCATGTTCACGAATGGGAGATCCTGCTTGTCGACGACGGCTCCGACGACAGCACGTGGCAGCTGATCGAAAGTTTTGCGCTGGAGGATGAACGCGTCCGCGGAGTTCGGCTCTCGAGAAACCACGGCCATCAACTCGCCCTGTCGTGTGGCCTGGAGTACGCGTGCGGAGCGCGGGTGTTGATTCTTGACGCGGATCTCCAGGATCCGCCGGAACTTCTCCCCGGTATGATGGCGCTGATGGATAATGGCGCAGATGTCGTCTATGGGCAGCGAGTCCGGCGCGAAGGAATTCCACTTCGCTTGCGGTTCGCTTACAAGGCGTTCTATAAAATCCTCAGTTTTTTTGCGGGCTGCGACATTCCTCCCGACTCGGGGGATTTTCGGCTTATAAGCCGCCGTGTGGTGGACGTTATCAATGCGATGCCTGAATCCGACAGATTCCTAAGGGGAATGATAAGCTGGATCGGGTTCCGCCAGGAGCCCATTCGGTACGACCGAGCGGCCCGTGCTGCGGGAGAATCGAAGTACAGCTTTCGCAAGCTTATGCATCTTGCCATGGATGGAATACTGAACTTTTCGATCAAGCCGCTGCGCTTTGCCAGCGTGCTCAGTTTTCTGCTTGCCGCATTGGCACTCGTCGGAGCCGGATACCTCGTTTATAACCGCCTTGTGTCCCGCCCAATCGAAGGCTGGACGAGCATGATTGTGGTTTCGCTTTTTATTGGATCCCTGCAGCTTCTCGTACTTGGCGTTGTCGGCGAGTACCTGGGCCGCCTGTTTGTGCAGGCGAAAGGCCGCCCGTTGTTTATCGTGGAACAGACCACGGACCTTGCAGAGGCGAAGTACCCACAAAAGGCTGTTGCACGCGACCTTGCTGAATGACTCGACCTGTCACCAGCAGAAGCCGACAGGGGATTGTAGGCAGGCTTGCTTCCTCGAGGTTTGTGCATCATACCATGGCCGCCAGCGGAGCCTATGCGGCTGCAAACGCCATCCTAAGACGTTTTCCTTTGGTCCGCCGCATCTCCGATCCCGGACCGGCACTCGTGCGGCTTACAGAAGTCTCCTGCTTGCCCCTGCTTGGTGAGGTGTTCGGGCCATCAGGCTACGGACGCGCCATGTCTGGTCGGCCACGTGTAGAGACCCTTGCCGATATTGGGTGCAGTTTTGGCTGGTTCCCCTGCCTCGTGCGCGCTCTTCAGCCAGATGACCAGCCTGCGGGGGTCTTGTTCGATGCGAACTCAGCGTCTTGCGATGAAGCGCGCTGGCATTTGTCGGCCAACAATCTGAAGAGGCTGCATGTAATCCATGGGGCAGTGGGGGTGCCCGACCACACCGAGGCAGCGCATTTTCACATCCTCCCCGCCTCGACGCAATCCGCTCTCTCAGCCCCTGGCCCCGACCATCCCTACCCGATCAAAGGGCGTGCCAAGGTAGTTGCCGTACCTGTGGTTACAGTAGAAAAGGAGTGGCTTCGTTTAGGGTTACCTCTCCCAATCGACCTGATGAAGATCGATGTGGAGGGAGCAGAGATGGATTTTCTGAACTCCGAGCAGGAGTTCGTATGCAATGTGGTGCGGCGCGTTTTGATCGAATGGCACGGCTGGCGTGTCCCCTTTGCACAGCTCACCGAATGGTTTCTGAGACGAGGATGGAAGATGGAGTCTGAGTGGGAGCGCTCAGAAAACATGGGTGTCGTTAGTTTCCGCAATGAGCGGTGGGATTGTTAGAAGTATTAAGATTTCTTCTGGCAGGAGGCGGCGCCCGAACGCGTATACAGTCTTTCTGCTTCCTGAGCGATCCGTTGCCATGTAAATCGGGATGCTGTGTTGCGCGCAGCGGCTGACTCTTTGAAGTAAAAGGCCTCGTCGTCAAACAGGCGCCTCAGGAGGCCAGTCATTTCCCCCATGGTCGCTACCGCTGAACCGCCTCCTGCCGAAAGGAGATCCGGTACAGCCGAATCGGGAGAGTTAAAAGCCAGTACAGGGACTCCGCGCGCCATCGCCTCAAGGGCTGCAATTCCAAATCCCTCCATTCGTGAGGGAAAAAGAAGGCATCGCGATCGGTCGTAGTACGTGCGCAATTCCGTTTCAGAAAGATCGGATTGGATTTCCATCCGATCGGAAACGTTCAGTGTGCTGGCAAGTGTCAGCACGCGTTTGCGTTCACTGCCCTTGCCAACCAACACCAACCTTGTATTGGATCGTTGGCGTGCGACCGGCGCAAAGGCTTCTACAGCCATGCATGGCTGTTTATGTGGCTCCAATCGGCCGACAAACAGTATGATGTCCTTTTGGTTTCGTGTATCGGGGGCTTCAAGCCAGTCTGCCGGTATGCCGCATGGTAGGCAGGTAATGCGTTCCGGGGAGATGCCCAGGCGCAGGATGATTCGGCGTCTTGCGTGCTCGGAAATTGTGAGGTGTTGCCATCTGCTCCGCGCAATGACCCTCTCAAGGCAGGCGGCTGGCAGTCCCCTCCAGCCTTGATATGCCAACCATCCGGCGAATCCTCGCCCTTCAAACCACGCCACAAGAATCCGGCGCCTCAAAGCCGTCGGCGTCAACCACAGGGCGATGAGGTGGGTGAGGGGATAGGCGGAACATTCGATCACATCATACCGTTCCTGCTGGCGCAAAAGATATCGTCGAAGCCCGAGAGCATACTGAAGCGGCTGTGATGCCGATCTGCGACCTTTCGAATCGAATGCCGGGAGATAGGGGCATATCCCCACGTGGTGCACGCCGTCCACGGTGTTATCGGACCCCGGCTCCCAGTATTGCATTGTGAGGATGTCCACAACATGGCCGCGCATGGCCAGGTGCCGCGCCAGTTCGAAGCTGCGTTTTTCTCCGCCGCCAATGGTGAACGGATAGCAAAGATCGTAAGCCAAGGCGATCCGCATGAGATCAGTCAGGCATGCAGCCACGGATCCAAATCTCTGTCGAGAGCTGACCTGCGATGCACACGATAGCGCTCTCCGGCCTCGAGGCGGGCCACGACGCGCCCTTGGCGGTGCAAACGAAGCTCGACAGGTAATTCGCCGGGATGGCGCTGCAGAATCTCGCGCACCCGGGTGAGTTCCGCTTCAAACTCCGTTTCCAGATCGAGATGCAGAACCAAAGGCCGCGCTGCCGCTCCCGTGGCTGCGGATGCGGGCTTGTCGTTTCGCAGGGGTTTAACCTCTTCTGCGATGAAACGGACTTGTTCAGAGCGCGGATCGGTGCGGCCTTCAATCAGCAGTAGGCGTCCGGTTTCCAACAGCGGCGCGGCTTTTGAATAGGCCTTTCCCCAGAACATCACCTCGATCGATCCGGTCAGATCCTCGAGCACCGTTATGGCAAAGGGTTTGTTATCCCTGCGCGTGAAGCGTTTTTCGACCGAAACCAGCGCGCCGCCGATGCGCGTGTGGCCGTTGGCCGCGGGGCCGGCGTGCGGCATGTCATCCGCGGGAGTTTGCAGCATCGCAATGGGTTCGCACTGAGTGGATGCGAGCGCCTCGCGGTACTCGTCGAGAGGATGGCCCGTGACGTAGAAGCCGAGCAGTTCCTTCTCGAATGCAAGAATGTCCGAAGGGCTCCACCGTGGCGGATCGAGCGCTGCCGTGTCCGGCGGGCCGCCGAGCGTGTCTGTCACTTCAAAAAGGGAAACCTGTCCGGCGGCGAGATCCCTTTGGTTCGACGCCGCGGCTGCCACCGCGCCGTCAAGCCGAGCAAAGAGCACGGGGCGCTCCTCCTTAGTGAAATCGAATGCGCCCGCCTTGATCAAACTCTCCAATGTCTTGCGGTTGACGCTCCGCACATCGACGCGGCGGGTGAACTCTTCCAGGGCGAGGAACGGCCCGCCTGCCGCGCGTTCCTCAAGGGCGAGCTGCATGGCTGCCACACCCACGTTTTTGATGGCGCTGAGGCCGTAGCGGATGGCAGGGCTGCCGGCGCCGGTGTCTTCGGGACGAAACTTTAGGCTGCTGCGGTTCATGTCGGGAGGCAGGATCGGGATCTTCATCCGGGCACATTCCGCGACCAGCACCGCGATCTTGTCTGTGTTATTGATTTCGTTGCTGAGTGTGGCTGCCATGAACGCCACGGGATAATTAGCCTTGAAATAGGCTGTGCGATAACTCACCAGGCCGTAGGCGGCGCTGTGGCTTTTGTTGAAGCCATACCCGGCGAAGTTCTCCAGCAGATTGAAAATTTCGGCGGCTTTCTTTTCCGGAATCGCGTTGAGCCGTGCGCATCCTTCGATGAACCGTTCGCGTTCCTGCGCCATTTTCTCACGGTCTTTTTTACCCATGGCGCGCCGGAGCAGATCCGCCTGTGCCAAGGTGTATCCGGCAAGCAGATTTGCGGCGCGCTGGACCTGCTCCTGATAGATCATGACCCCAAACGTGTCCGCGCAGACCTGTTCGAGGAGCGGATGCAGATAGCGGATCGGCGTGCGGCCGCGTTTGCGTTCGATGTAATCGTCGATGAGCTGCATCGGGCCGGGGCGGTACAATGCGATGGCGGCAATAATGTCGTCGATGGTTCGAATGTCGAACCGGCGGCAGAGATTTACCATTCCGCCTGATTCCAATTGAAACACCCCGATGGTCTCCCCGCGGTTCAACATCTCGAACGTGCGGGCATCGTCCAGGGGGATGTCTTCGATGCGGAATCCGGGGTGCGCCGTCCGGACGATCTGTTCCGCGTCATGAAGCACGGTGAGGGTTTTGAGCCCGAGGAAATCCATCTTGAGCAGGCCGAGATCTGTGAGCGGTCCCATCTCGAACTGGGTCAGGATCTCGCCGTCGTTGCCGCGTGCGAGCGGGACATGATCGCTGAGATCGCCATCGGAGATGACCACGCCTGCGGCATGAATGCCGGTGTTCCGCGGGAGGCCTTCGAGGGTCACCGCATGCTTCCACAGCTGAGCGGTGGCATGTTCGTTCTCTACGGCCGCTTTGAGTTCGGGGTTCTTGTCGATTGCGCCGGGGATGTGTTCCCCGCCCTTGTCGCGTCCCGCCAGCGTGATGCCGAGTTCGTTTGGAATCATCCGCGCGATGCGGTCAGCGTCCGCGTACGACATGCCCATGACGCGGCCGACGTCCCGGATCACGCTTTTCGCTCCGAGCGTGTTGAACGTCACGATCTGCGCCACGGCGCGTTCGCCATACTTTTGCCGGACATAATCGATGACTTCGCCCCTGCGTTCCTGGCAGAAATCGATGTCGATATCCGGGGGACTGATGCGGTCCGGGTTGAGAAATCGCTCGAAGATCAGTCCGAAACGCAGCGGATCGAGATCCGTGATGCCGAGCACATAGGCGATGAGCGAACCCGCTGCGGAACCGCGACCCGGACCCACGGGAATGCCTTTGCTCCGCGCGAAGGCGATGAAATCCCACACGATGAGAAAGTAACTTACGAACCCGGTGCGTTCGATCACAGACAGCTCGTAATCGAGCCGTTCAACGAGCCCGGGATCGCTGTCCGCGCGTTCGCCATACCGCCGTCTGAGGCCTTCGAAACACAATTCGCGCAGAAACGCCTCGCGGGTTTTGCCCTCCGGCGATTTGTAATCGGGATACCGCTGAACGCCGAGTTCCAGCTTCACGTTGCAGCGTTCCGCGATTCGCAGCGTGTTGTCGCATGCCGCGGGATTTTCGCGAAACAGCTCCCGCATTTCCTGCGGGCTTTTCATGTAAAGTTCGGGCGCGTAATGGAGCCGTTTTTCGTCGTCCACCATCGCGCCGGTGCCGATGCAGACCATCACATCGTGCGATTCATGGTGGGCGCGCTCCAGGAAATGCACATCGTTGGCGGCGACAAGCCTGAGGCCGAGATCCCGTGCAAGCGCCTTGAGTCCCCGGTTGCACGCGGCCTGGGCTTCCATGCCGTGGTCGTGAAGCTCGAGGAAAAAGTTTTCCGGCCCGAAGATATCGCGATAAACCCCGGCGATTTCCTGGGCCTTTGCCGGTTGCCCGCCCAACAGGGCGGAATTGATTTCGCCCTTGAGACACCCGCTGAGGCAGATCAGGCCGCTGCTGTGGTTGGCGAGGAAGTCGTGATCGACGCGCGGTTTGTAATAGAAGCCGTCCAGGAATGCGGCGCTGGAGATCTTCATGAGATTGCGGTAGCCCGCATCGGTCTCCGCTAGCAGCGTGAGATGATAGGCCGCTTCGCGGGGCGATGCCGCCTCGCGTGCGCGCATGTCTCCCGGAGCGACGTAGATCTCGCACCCAACGATGGGTTTGACGCCTGCCTTTTCCGCCGCCTGATAGAACGGGACAACGCCATACAGATTGCCGTGATCGGTCATGGCGATGGCGGGCATGCCCATGCGCGCCGCCGTTTGGGCTGCGTCGTTCACCCGGATGGCGCCGTCGAGGAGCGAATACTCGGTGTGCAGATGAAGATGAACGAATCCTTTTTCCGGCATCCTCCTAAGCGTAAACTTCGCCGCCGGTTCAGGCAACACCGTCCGCCCCGCCCATGCGAAAGGCTTTGATTGGGGCTACGAACGCAACGGTGCCTTCCAAGGCACCGTTGCGGGAACGCCGGGATCCATGGATGTGCAATTCGGAAAAGTGACACCTTTCCTTATACCGGCTTTTCTGCATACTGAACGTGTTATGCCCGAACAAGGTTCTTTCCCGGCGCAACCTGCGCCAGTGCCACCACCCCAGGATTCAGGCTCCGCTGCCTCAGGATCGCGCAGCAAAAAGTCCAGAAACCGCAGCGATGTCATTGTGATCCATATGTGGCCCAAGACGCCCGTTTTATGGCCGCTTGCTTTTGTGGCGTTGGTGTGTGCCGTAGTCGGTTACGGTCTGGGAGCGTCGAAATACACCACCGAACTGCGAAAGGTAACGGGGGTGACCGAGACGCTGCAGGCCGCTCCCGAAGGGCCTCCCGCCGATGTCACCAAGGAGCAGATCCAGGCGGCGTCGGCCAATCTATACCGGGGACTCAGTATTGATCGCGTATTCGGCTTTATTTTTTTGGTTACCTTCGGGTTTACGATGTTTGCGCTGTGCATCGACACGGAGATCCGATGGGCGTTGACAGGGTTCATGACAGTGGGATTGCTGGGCACCGTCGCGATATTGATTAATCAACAGACGCTGTTTTTTCCGGCATTCCTGCAATCCATCCTGACCTTAACTCCCAGCGCATCACCGCAATTTTATCTCGGGGTCGTCTTTATCTGGCTTGTGCTGATGGGTATCAGCCTTGTGACCATCCGGTTTCATTACGTTAAAATCGAGTCCAATGAAGTCTTTGTCGTGGGCGGTCTTCTCGAAGGTCAGCGGCGTTTTCCCACGCTTCAGATGAAGTACGAGAAGGACGTGAGCGATGTGATCGAATATTACCTGCCATTTGTGCACTCCGGCCGTTTGATCCTTCAGTTCCCGTCGCTTGAAGATCGTATCGTGCTCGACAACGTGTTGAACATCGACAAAGTGATCATCCAATTAAACGAGCTTTCCAGCAATCTCCGCGTCAATTCGGGATTGCATCGCTAGATCGCCTTTTAATCGTGGCTCCCAAATCAGTGGGATCAGCGCCTTTCCCTGGGCTTCGTCCGGTTGGTTGAGGCGATACGCTCAGATTTTTCCGGCAGGATCTGTGAGTTGGCCTGTGGTGGCGTCGGCTGGCACCGCGGCGGCCAGCGGCCTGCGGCGGTGTTGGCGTAGGCCTTTTAACAGTCCCCACCCCATAACAAGCAGTACAATGGCGAAGGGCAGTCCGGTGGTGATGGCGGCTGTTTGCAATGCGATTAATCCTCCGCCCACCAGCAGCACCCCGGCGACGACACCTTCAAGCACCGCCCAGAATACGCGTTGCCACACCGGCGCATGCTGGTTTCCGCCGGCTGCGATGGTGTCCACCACAAGCGATCCGGAGTCTGAGCTGGTTACGAAAAAGAGTACGATCACGCCAACGGCAAGCCATGAGAACGCCTCGCTGAATGGCAGGCGCTCCAGCATTTCGAATAGCGCCAGAGGAGGATTCGCCGCTCCATTTTCGGCCAGGGTCATATCCTGGTTTGCAAAACGCAGCGCCGTGTTGCCGAAGACTGTCAACCAGAGAAATGTCACGCCCGTGGGAAGCACGAGGATCATGCCAATCATTTCGCGGATGGTGCGTCCATAGGAAATCCGGGCGATAAACATCCCCACGAACGGAGACCACGAAATCCACCACGCCCAATAAAAGATCGTCCAACCGTTTTGCCATTTCGAATCCATGTAGGTCTCGGTCCATGTGGCTAAACGCACAAACTCGAGTGCATACTGGCCGGCATTCTGAACGAGAGAATCGAGCAGATACACGGTCGGCCCTGCCAGCAGGACGAACGCGAGCAGGACGGCGGCGGCAATCAGGTTGGCTTCGCTCAAGCGTCGGATGCCTTTGTCAAGCCCCAGCACCACAGAGACAGTGGCGAGTGCCGTGATGACGCCGACCAACAGCAGTTGGGTCGGGACGTTCATGGAGACGGCTGTCAATTTGGCTACGCCGGCGTTGATTTGTTGCACGCCCAAACCCAACGATGTCGCCACGCCGAAAAGCGTTGCAAGGATGGCGAGAACGTCGATCAAGCGCCCCGGCCAGCTCTCGATCCGGTCGCCCAACAGCGGATGGAACGCCGAACGGATTGTGAGCGGCAGCCCCCGGTTGTAGGAAGCGAACCCGAGTGCCACGCCCACCAGTGCGTACACCGCCCACGGATGGAGCCCCCAATGAAAAAACGTGATTACCATGGCCAGACGCGCCGATTCCACCGAGCCAGCCTCGCCCCACGGTGGCTTTACAAAATGGGAGAGCGGTTCAGCCACCGCCCAGAACACCAACCCGATTCCCATGCCCGCGGCAAACAACATCGCCGCGTAACTGGCCGTGCTGAAATCGGGACGGGCGCGCGGTCCGCCGATCCGGATTGCTCCAAATCGGCCCATCGCGAGAATGAGCACAAGCACAAGGATGACGTTTACCGTCAGGATGAAAAACCAGCCGGCATTATCGGCAATGCCATCCTGAAGAACGCCAAAGAAGCTCTCAAGGGTTTGATGGGAGAACACAGCCGCACCGACCAGGCCGACTATCAGAGCCGCAGCGAGCCAGAACACGGGGCGGAAAGGTTTCGCGTTTTTCCGCGGAGGCGGCGGGTGCGCTTCGAACCCGTGTGGAAGCGGATTGGTAGACGGTTCGCTCACGGGCGTCTAAAGCTGAGAATGCCCCAGGTCAACCGTCCTGCGGATGCTCCCTCGATCCAATGGCCGAGGCCTGTGTCCATCCGATCGAGATATCCGGGAGAGCAGACCTCCTCCAGTGCAGTGCGATTGTCACGCAGCTGTTGGCGAACTGCGGTGTAGTGGGTCTGCAAGTGTTCCGGCATTGGCAGCCAGAGCGTTTCGGCCCAGCCCAGCTGGGCGGCCCCTCTACGATAAAACGCGAGGGTTCCAAGGGAGGAAAGATTAATCCGGTTAAGAATGGGCGCGAGCGAGTCTGAGTCGGCTTCCGGGGTTTGCATGGGATCGGTGAAAAGAAATTGGCCACCAGGCTTCAAGACCCGGTGAACTTCGTCCAGAACGCGTTTGCGGTCGCCACTGTGAAGTATTGCGTCCTGTGACCACACAGCCTCGAAGGAATTGTCGTCGAAAGGCAGATCTTCGAAGGACCCATGATAAACGCTGACCAGCGGGTCGAGTCCGGCAGCGGCGGTCAGTTCGCGATTTCGGCGGTTCTGCACTTCGCTGATGTTCAAACAGGCGACCGGCAGCTCGCGAACCCGCGCAATGGCGCGCGCGGCACCGCCGTATCCCGCACCAATATCCAGCACGCGCCCCGATGCCTCCTGCGGGAGCAAAAGGCGGATCATCGCTTCCACGGTGCGATGGCTTGCGGTGCGGATGCCTTCCACGCCGACGTCGCCGTTCTGATAGATTCCGATGTGGATGTCTTCTCCGCCCCAGAGCGTGCGGTAGAATGCGTCCGCGCTGGAATCGTCATAGTAGGCCTCAGCCTCGCCAGCCGGTTTTGCGCCGGGAACGTTCACGAGCTGGCCTCGGCTGATTTGTCCGTATGATACGCTTTTTCCGCGACGTGAATAAAAAAGTCAGGCTCGTTGGTGCGGTAAGTTTCCTTGAAATCGCCGTAAGTCTTGATGCGCTGAAAACCGACCTCCCGCATAAGCTGGCGCATGTATTCGCGGCGCAACGGAAACATGTTGAGATGATAAATGGATCCATCTGGGAAACCGTACCGGAATCGTGCCAGACCGTCGTCCACATGCTCGGGCTCCGCGCTCACATTTTCGCCGCAGTAATAATAGGTGTGCTTGGAATCGAATCCTTCGTCGAGGATGCCATCGTAGTTGCGCTGGTCCAGCACCAGCACGCCGTCATGCTTGAGGGCGGCATAGAATTCCGCCAGCGCCTTGCGTCGGTCGGGCTCGGCGAACAGATGGGTAAAGGAATTCCCAAGGCAAATGACGGCGTCGTATTTGCCATGGATCTCCCGGTTCAGCCAGCGCCAGTCGGCATGCACCGTTTTCAGGATCTGGTCATGCCGCCGTCCGTTTTCAAATGCGCGCGCAAGCATTTCGATGCTGCCATCTACGCTGACGACATGGAACCCGGCTTTGATCAGCTGCACCGAATGATATCCGGTGCCAGTCGCCACATCGAGGACTGTGGACACCCCGCGTTCGCGCAGCAGATCGATGAAAAAATCGCCCTCGCTTTTGGCGCGCGCGTCCCAATCGATAAGTTGATCCCATTTTTCGACGAAATTGTGGACGTATTCCATCCGGTAGTGATTGGTTTCGCGGACGCGCAACGGCTCGTTGCCATAATGTTGCAGGGTGGCCATGGTTTTGGCGGAGTGTTGTTCGGCTGTTGTGTTCATAAAATCTGTGGGTGACGCACGGGCCATCAGGAGAGCGCATTGATGGCGAATGAGGCGAATGAAACGCTTGCAGGCAGGAAAATGCGATCTTATGCGGCGGATTCCTGCGCGCCTGAGAGTTGCCTTTAATAAATGTTTGATATCATCGCGATGACAAATCGGGCAAGCAGAGAAGATAATTTTTGTTTCTATCAATCCATAGGTTTCTGCTATAGGTACAGAATGCAGCTCCATCAGTTGCGCTATTTTGAGGCCGCAGCGCGAGCCGGCAGCTTTTCCGCGGCCGCTCGTCTGGCGCATGTCTCGCAGCCGTCGTTGTCCAGCCAGATCTCCGCGCTGGAGAGCGAACTTGGGGCGCGTCTGTTTATCCGGCTCCCGCGCGGAGTCCGCCTCACGCCCGCAGGACGTCGTCTTGCGCG
>CAZZCL010000030.1:16167-34541 GCA_964652295.1 uncultured Chthoniobacterales bacterium | reverse complement strand
CCTTTGCGCCTTTGTGAGAGTCTATGTCTTTTCAGAACGTGTCGATCAACGCCTTGAGACGGCTGTGCGCATCCGTTCGGATCGGCCAGCCGTGCCCGAAGGTCATCCCGTCGAAGTCGGTCTGCAAGAGAGATTGCACGCAACGGTGCAACAGGCTTTGATCGGTGCAATATCGGCGGGGCAACAACGCCAGACCGTCCGGTTCAAGGTTGATGAGGCCGTCGGCAAACATGAGCCATGTTGCCTCGGCGCGCACAATCCGCAGGCCCAATTCGCCCGGACCGCCTCCGTACATCGGGAACGCATCCGATCCATCGGTTCCAAAGGGTCCGGGTTGCAAAGGCTGAATGGTTTTCCAGCCGAAAGCCGTCGCGACCTCGGGCGACGCAAGCAGCGGGCATCCATGGGTCTCGGCCCATTCGAGACAGTGGCGCTTGTGATTTCCGCTCAGACACACCACCGCAGACACCGGCGCGGCTGCTGCCAGCTCCTGCGTGGGCGTTGCTGCGAGCGGCAACGGATCGACCACATGCCATCCGGTCGACAGCTGTACCGCTGCACAATGGCAATCCGCCCGCACCTCTGGCTCGTATCCTCCCCAGACGGCGAGCCACGGTGTAGCCCACGCAATTTCCTCCGCCGGTTTCAACTGTGGAAAGTCTGCCGACCAAAACGCCAGGATGCAAGCATGAGTCGGAAGTTGCTCCGACACGCCATCCACAGAATAGTTCCACTCTTATGACGCCAATCGCAGAAGACCTTACGCCTGCTCGCACCACCTCCGCCGATCTGGCTGAGGCGTCGATGAGGCGTGTTCTTGAGGGGGCACGCATCACGCGCGAGGATGCGCTTGCGCTTGCAAGGCTGCCCTTGAACCGCCTCGGGGCTCTTGCCGATGCGCGTCGGCGCGCCGTCAAAGCGCCCGCATACGACGGACGCGGCAACGAGATTGTGACGTATATTGTGGATCGCAACGTGAATTACACCAACGTTTGCAATGTTTACTGCAAGTTCTGCGCGTTTTATCGCACTGAAAAAGATGCGGATCATTACGTGTTAAGCCCTGGGGAAATCGACGCCAAACTCGGCGAACTCGATGCGTTGGGCGGCGTCCAGGTGCTGTTGCAGGGCGGCCATCACCCAAAGCTCGGCATCGATTTCTACCTCGAAATGCTCTCGCGCATCCGGGAAAAGTTCCCACGAATTAATATCCACGGTTTTAGTCCGCCCGAATTCCAGCACTTTTCCGAAACGTTTGCGATGCCCCTGCGGGAGATCGTCAGGCGATTCAAAGCCGCCGGACTGGGGTCCATTCCTGGCGGCGGCGGCGAGATCCTTGTCGACCGCGTTCGCAACCGCATTGCCCCCCTCAAATGTGATTCGGACGGCTGGCTGGAGGTTATGCGCGTTGCCCACGAAGAGGGCCTGCACTCCAGCGCGACAATGATGTTCGGGCACGTCGAAACTCTTGAAGATCGGATCGAACATCTCGACAGGCTTCGCACGCTTCAGGATGAGACCGGCGGCTTTACAGCGTTCATTTGTTGGACGTTCCAACCGGAGAACACTGTTTTAAAAGCGTCGCCGGTCGGCGCATCCGAATATCTCCGCACTCAGGCTCTCGCCCGTCTTTATCTCGATAATTTCGAGAACATCCAAAGTTCGTGGGTCACGCAGGGGCCACGCATCGGTCAGTTGGCGCTAGCGTATGGAGCCAACGACTTCGGCTCCGTCATGATGGAGGAAAATGTTGTCAGCAGCGCGGGCACGACTTTCCGCCTTGCCGCCTCGGACATCGAGCGCCTCATCCGGCAAGCCGGTTATGAACCGCATCGCCGAAATACGTGGTATCGTCTCCTTGACTGAAGTCCCGGCTTCACACCGCGGTCTCGTATCCATTCCATCCCGTCTGATGTGCATTTAGCCCTGCCGGCGGCGGATTGTCGGAGTGCGGGCCGTGAGTTGCCTCCGGGGTTGACTCGCGCATGGATCTTGTGGCTGGCTCACTTCATGGCGAAGCGCAAGCGTCCGAATTATCTGCGGTGGATCTCGGTGGCTTATCTGCTCGCGTGCGTGGCGGTTGTGTTCGGAATCTTCTTGTACGGACAAGCGCTGTTTCGTTCGATGACATGGCCCGTTGCCCCGGCGGAGGTTGTGGGCGAGCCGAAACCGGTCACCATCGTTTCCGGAGTGGCTCAGGAATCCCGGTTGCAGGTCGATTACGAAATCCGGCAGGATGACAGAACACATCGCGGCCGGGGGTTGATCGAGGAGTTGCCGGCGGACCGCCGCATTCAGGTGCGCCATGCTCCGGGCGATCCGGCCCGCAATGCAATCGACCTTGCCGCTCCGAATTGGACATGGAAACTTGTAATCGGCGGCGCGGCCAGCGCGCTGGTATTGTACTTCATCCGCGCGCTTTTCCGCGGCTTATACGACGGAGGCAGACGACGCTAACGAAATGCGGCGATGCAGGATCTGGCACGGGCCGCAAAAACATTCTTAAAAATCAGATATGGGACGTCAATGGCTCCAGGCAAAACGGGAGGTCGCCAACCTGAAGAAAGGTCAGGCGGTGACCAAACTCACCAAAGAAATCATGGTTGCCGCGAAGCATGGCGGCCCGGATCCCGACGCGAATGCCCGCCTCGCAGCCGCAGTAGAAAAGGCGAGGAAAGCTTCCGTCACAAAAGACGTGATCGAGCGCGCCATAAAAAAAGGGGCTGGGATCGGCAGCGACAAACTGGTGCTGGAACACGTTGTTTTTGAGGGATACGCCCCGCACAAAGTGCCTGTCATTGTGGAAGTCTTCACAGACAACAACAATCGCACCGCGCCTGAGATTCGTGTTCTGTTCAAGAAAGGCCAGCTTGGCACGCCGGGCAGCAACAAGTTTCTGTTCGATCAGGTGGGCTTGGTGGAGGCATACAGGACCGATGCAGCAGATCTCGAGGAAGCCGGGATTGAAGCCGGCGCAAACGACGTGCAACCGCTCTCGCACGAGATGAACGACGACATCCCTGCGAACGCAATCGGTGCGCGATTTATTGCGGAACGTACGGCGACGGCAGAGGTAGCCGCTTGGCTCAGGTCGAATGGGTGGACGGTGGTGACAGCCGAGTTGGGCTATGTGCCCAGGCAATTTCCCGGACTCACCGACTTGCAGAGCGCCGAAGTCGGCGATTTTCTTCAGGTGCTCGATGATCATGACGACGTGCATCGCGTGTGGGCAGCCGTCAAATAATTGTACCGCCCCGTGGGGCCTCTTCACATATTTGAATTCCATAACACAGGGCGTTGCCCCGGGCTGGTTTGTGGTCGGGCCGGTGGCCCTGATCCGGGCCGAAGGCTCATGAAGTTTGTCAGCCTAATGCAACGCCGGCGTCACTTACTTCCCCGCGATAAACTTTCTCGCCTCTTCCAGAGCCTCGCCGATTTTCACCGGGTTTTTACCACCGCCACGGGCGAAGTCCGGTTTCCCTCCGCCGCGCCCGTCCACAATCGGCGCAATGGCCTGGATGATTTTTGCTGCTTGAACGCACTTTATGTGTGCTTTCCCGACTGCAGCGACGAGAGTCACCGCGCCGTCGGAAGTACCGGCGAGGACGATCACGCCGTGGAACTTGCCGATTAACGCATCCAACACGGCTTGCACGGTGCCCCCGTCGGCATCGCCTATGTTGGCAACGATGGCCGACACATCGCCGATGGTTTCAGCGGCGTCGAGAAGTTTCGAGGCGTTCGCAGCGGCTTCACGTTGCGAGTGCGCTTTCAGCGTTCTTTCGAGATCTTTGCGTTGTGCAAGCAGCGATTCGAGTTTGGCTTCAATCTCGTGGATTGGCGCATTCAACAGGCTGGCGATCTGTTTCAGCCTGGTGACATCAGTCGAGGCGACGGTATAAGATTCCAATCCGGCAATGGCTTCAATCCGTCGGATGCCAGCGGCCACGGCGCCTTCACTGACGATTCGGAACAGTCCGATTTCTCCAGTCGCACGCGTGTGTGTACCACCGCAGAGTTCCATGGAGTACCCGTTCAGCTGGTGTGGCGATCCGCCGATCTGTACGACCCGCACGGATTCGCCATATTTATCGCCGAAAAACTGCAGAACATCCGTCCGCTTCCGAACGTCTTCATAGGGTTGTTCCAGCCAGCTGACAGCGGCGTTATCCACAATGCGCTCGTTGACGATCCGCTCGACATCCCTGACTTGCTGGGGGGTGAGCGCGGCGCTGCTGAAGTCGAAGGTTAACTTTTCCGGGCCGACATAGGATCCTTTCTGTGTGGCGTCCTTGCTGACCACTTCGTGCAATGCCCAATGCAGGAGATGTGTGACGGTATGATGCCGCTCGATGGCCCGGCGTCGGGCGGTGTCGAGGTGCAATGTCACGGCATCGCCAGGCTGCGGTGCGTTTTCGTCCTCAAGAACGTGCAACCAGACATCGCCGGATTTCTGTGTGTTAACCACGCGATATGTTTCGCCCGCCGATGTCAGTTCGCCCGTGTCGCCGACCTGACCGCCCAGTTCTGCATAGAACACGCTGCAATCGAGAATGACCGCCGCGCGGTCCTTGATGTCGGCGACTTCCAGCACGCTGGCTGTTGCATGATCGTTCTCGTACCCGGCAAATTTCGTCGTGGTTTTTGTCGCGATTTGTGACAACTCAATAACAGTCTTTTTCCGGGCTGCCCGTGCACGGGTGCGCTGTTCCTCCATCAACGTGTCGAATCCCGTCTCGTCTACGGAAAGCCCGCGCTCACGCGCCATGAGCTGGGTGAGATCGAGTGGAAATCCCTGTTCATCGTAAAGCTTGAAAGCCACCGCGCCGCAAATCGTGCCGCCTGTTCCAACACGGGCGGCTTCCTCTTCGAAGAGAGCCAGGCCGTTGTCTAACGTCTTGTTAAAGGCCTCTTCCTCGCGTTTAAGAACCTGTTCGATGTGCGTCTGTTGCGTTTTGAGTTCGGGAAACGTGGCACCCATATTTTCCACGACTGTGGGGACAAGCTTGTAGAAGAACGGTTCCTCGAGGCCAAGCGTGCGGCCGTAGCGTACGGCGCGGCGCAGGATCCGCCGCAAAACATAATTGCGGTCGCTGTTGCCCGGTTGAATTCCGTCCGCCACCGCGAAACTCAGCGTGCGAATGTGGTCGGCAATGACGCGGAACGCGACGTCATTGCGCTCTGTTTCATTGTCGCCGGTGCTTCCCGGTTTCGGCAAAGTCGATCCGTACCTTAAACCTGCGAGGTCGCCAATGGCTTCGAATAGCGGATGAAAGATGTCAGTCTCATAGTTGGAAATGCGCGCCGTTTTGAAGTCCGAAAAATTCTTTGTCCCCTGGATAATGGACGTCACACGTTCAAACCCCATGCCCGTGTCAACATGTTTGGCGGGTAGGTCCGAAAATGTGCCATCAGGATTGGCGTTGTACTGAATGAACACAAGGTTCCAAATTTCGATGCACCGCGCGTCGCCGGCATTCACCAACTTCCCTCTTGTATTGCCTTTGGGCGTGAGGTCGACGTGCAACTCTGAACAGGGCCCGCAGGGACCAGTGTCGCCCATCATCCAAAAGTTATCCTTTTTATTCCCGTTAATGATGTGGACAGCGGGATCGAGTCCGGCGCGTTCATAAAGCGCAGCCCACCGCGCGTGGGCCTCCTGGTCCAGCGCTCCCGGATCACCTTTACCAGGTGTGTAAACCGTAGCGTAGAGCCGTTCAGCCGGGAATTTCCAACGGTTCACAACGAGTTCCCATGCCCAGGCAATGGCTTCGGCTTTAAAATAATCGTCGAAAGACCAATTGCCCAGCATCTCGAAAAATGTGTGGTGATACGTGTCGAGTCCGACATCTTCCAAATCGTTGTGTTTGCCGCCTGCGCGGATGCATTTCTGAGTATCGGCCGCGCGCCCGTCGCGGCCCGGTGTGACACCAGGCCATTTCGAAACGTCTGGAGTTCGTTCGCCAAGGAAGAACGGCACGAACTGGTTCATGCCCGCGTTGGTGAAAAGCAGGTTCGGCGCATCGGGCTGGAGACTGGACGAGCGCACGATGGTGTGTTCCTTAGAATTGAAAAAATCGAGAAATGACTGACGAATTTCGGCGGAGGTCATTGGCAGGAAGTGAGACTAAAACGGAAACGGACAAGCGGAAAGCTGAGAGTGAGGGGTGATCGGCGACTGGTGAGCAGGCATGGGGATTTTATTTGGCTTTGATCTTTTTCCATGTCGAAGTTCGGATTGGCCTGATGAAATGTATTTCCTGGAACGTGAACGGCATTCGGGCAGTTTCGAAAAGGGGGCTGGCGGATTTCGTTTCGAAGGAGCGACCGGATGTATTGTGTCTGCAGGAAACGCGTGCCATGCCGGAGGACGCGGACCTGACGTGGGCCGCAGATCTGGGGTATGACCCGTTCTGGCATCCGGCCGAAAAGAAGGGGTATGCGGGGACGTTAATCCTTGCGCGTCCGGCTGTGCACACTGTGAAACGCGGGTTGGGCAGCCGAACCATGCCGGATCGTGAGGGGCGCGTACTTGCGGCGGAATTGGACGACTTTTGGATGGTGAATGCGTATGTGCCCAATGCGCAACGGGAACTCACCCGACTGGGTTATCGTCAGGAGTGGGACAAGGCCTTTCTCGCTCATTTAAAGCGCCTGCAAAAGACCCTGCCGGTGGTCGTTTGCGGCGATTTTAATGTGGCGCATACGGAAATCGATCTGGCGCGCCCGAAGGAAAATGTGCGCACGCATGGGTTCACGATCGAAGAGCGTACAGGATTTTCAGCGCACCTGAAGAAGGGCGGACTGATCGACACGTTCCGGGAGTTTGTATCCGATGGCGGTCACTACACATGGTGGAGCCATATGAGTCGCGCCCGGGAACGGAACATCGGGTGGCGCATCGACTACTTCCTCATTTCCGTTGCGCTGCGGCCCCGGCTGAAACGGGCGTGGATCATGCCGCAGGTCGGCGGCTCGGATCATTGCCCGGTTGGCGTGGAATTGGCGGAGTGATCGAAGTGTGGCGCGCTGAGGGCGTGCGGTGGGCGGTTATTTCTTTCCCGCCGCTTCTTCTTCAAGGGCGGTAAGTGCGAGCTTTTCGATCTCGGCGTAGAGTTTCGGATCGGCTCTCAACATTTCCTTTCCGGCGTCGCGCCCCTGGGCAAGCTGGGTCCCTTTGTAACTGAGCCATGAGCCGCGTTTTTCGACGATGTTCTTTTCAAGGGCGAGGTCGAGTAGCGAGCCAGCGGAAGAGATGCCTTCATTGTACATGATGTCAAACTCGGCTTCGGTAAAAGGCGGCGCGACCTTGTTTTTGACGATTTTCACGCGCGTCCGATTTCCAACGACGGTACCATCGGTTTGTTTGATGGACGTGATGCGGCGGATGTCGACGCGGACGCTGGAATAAAACTTGAGCGCCTTGCCGCCGGGCGTGGTTTCGGGGCTGCCGAACATGACGCCGATTTTTTCACGGATCTGATTCGTGAAGACGCAGACCGTACGCGCTTTGGAGATGAGAGCGGTAAGCTTTCTAAGAGCGGCGCTCATGAGGCGCGCCTGGGCGCCGACGGTGGCGTCGCCGATCTCGCCTTCAAGCTCAGTTTTGGTGACCAGCGCGGCAACGGAATCGATGACAATCACGTCCAGCGCGTTTGATCGGACAAGGGTTTCGCAGATTCGCAAGGCTTCCTCGCCGGAGCTGGGTTGCGACACGAGGAGATCATCGAGATTCACCCCGAGCTTGCGAGCATAAATCGGATCCAGCGCATGCTCGACGTCGATGAACGCCGCGAGCCCGCCGCGTTTCTGTGCCTGCGCGATGACGGTGAGGGTCAGGGTTGTCTTTCCGGAGGATTCCGGGCCGAACACTTCGACGATGCGCCCGCGGGGGAATCCACCGACTCCCAGCGCACGATCAATAAGGATGTTGCCGGTCGGAATGGCCTCAATCTGGACGACGCGATCCTCCCCAAGGCGCATGATGGCGCCTTCGCCATAATCCTTGGCAATTTGTTGCAGCGCGAGGTCGAGATTCTTATTGCGCGCGGTGGCCACCTTGTCTTCGGCGGCTTTATCAAGTGTTGGTTCGTCGGAGGTCTTCGTGCTTTTGGACGCCATTCTGAGGGCATGTATACGCCTCGTCCCATTAGCGGGAAAGCGGAATCTGGCTGTGGCAGACCGTGGATGCCTCCGGATGGGGAACGGCTTTGTTCCACATCCGGAGGATGCACCGCTGCCGGCGCTGAAGGTGGGCGGTTATTCAGCGACCGGAATTCGGCGGGGCTTTACGGCGTCGGCCAGCGGCAGGGTGACGCATAGGACGCCCTGGTCGACGCGCGCAGCGATGCGCTGTGTGTCGATGGCGGCATCCAGCTCGAATGTCCGCCGGAAATCAGCGCGGCGGATCTCACGATGTAACGCGGCGCCGGAGACGGCCGGGAACGAACGTCGGCCGGTGACGGTGAGTTCATTGCCTTCAACGGAGACATCCACGGCGTCTTTGGCGACGCCGGGCATCTCGATCTGCAGCAAGTAGCTGCCGTCGTCCTTTTGGCGAATGTTTGCCGGGGGCGTGACGCAGGCTGGGCGGGTCTGCGCTTGCGGTGTGTTCTCAGTGGTAGTGGGGTTCGTTGTCATGATGCGGGTTGCTGTTGATACTGGGTTGGTTTTTCGGTGGGCTGACACTTCAGAGCGAATGCCGGGGACACACGGCCCCCGGATCGCTCTTTGTGTTTGGTTCACACGCGTTTAATCGGTGGAGACGTTGATCTGCCGTGGCTTGGCCTCCTCGGTTTTCGGCAGGCGCACGACCAGCACTCCATCCTTATAGGAGGCTTGGACCTTATCGGAATCGACCGGCGATGGGAGTGTGACAGTTCTGCTAAAACGCCCATAGTACCGCTCGGAACGGCGAGATTCCCCATTGTCGGTTCTTTCGACCTTCCGCTCGCCGCTGATGGACAGTAGCCCGCTATGCAGGCTGATCTCAATGTCTTCCTTCTTCAAACCGGGCAACTCGGCGTGTACGACGATGTCATCTTTTTCCTCGTATACATCGAGCGCAGGTGTCCATTCATTAAATCCGGCGCCTTCGCGCAGGAATGGACTAAAGCCCGGTTCAAACAGACGGTTGAATTCGTCGCGCAACAGGGCGAGACGATCGATCGGTGAGTACAGAGTGTCGGGTTGAGTGTAACGAATGAGTTTCATTAGTGTTCTCCTTTCTTTGAGTTCAAGAGTTCCACATTTCTCATAGCTTCAACCATGCCATGCTCAGGAACGTTCATGTTCGCTTCACATAAAGCACTGTGTAACAGATGGTTATGTCAGGGTTGCTACTTTATCCATGACAATGAAAAGAGACAAAACGACTCGCTTAGCCCGTAGAGCCATTACTTCAGAACGAGTCAGTCTGACTCACTCTGACGAGCTTTGCATGCGGCGTGCAGTCGCTCTGGCAACAACGCCTCGTGTTCGGCCCTCTCCCAATCCCTTCGTGGGCGCTGTTCTTGCCGACGGATCCGAGGTATTGGCCGAAGGTTATCATCGCAAGGCTGGTGGTGCGCACGCTGAGGTGGCCGCGTTATCTCAGCTGAAGGGTCGCCCCGCACCAGCCAATGCGACGCTCTATGTAACCCTCGAACCGTGTTGCACAGCCGGTCGCACCCCGCCTTGTACGACGGCAATTCTATCAGCGGGCGTAAAGCGGGTCGTTGTTGGCGCGGTGGATCCCAATCCACTTCATCGAGGCCGAGGGCTTGATCTGTTGCGCAGCGCGGGTGTGGAGGTGGTGGCGGGAGTTCTCGGCGACGAATGCGCGGCTCTGAATAAAGGATTCAATAAATGGATCGTGACGGGGCGGCCCTGGATTATTGCTAAAGCGGCGCTGACGCTTGACGGACGAATCGTTTTGCCTGCGCGATCCGGCGCATGGGTCTCAGGCGAAAAATCCCGGGCGGATGTGCACCGCCTTCGGCAGGCCGTCGATGTTGTGATTGTCGGGGCGCAAACGGCAATTGCTGATGATCCCCTGTTGACAGCTCGCAGGGACGGTGGTCGCGGGGCCCCGTTTCTCAGGCAGCCCAGACGTGTTGTCTTGCGAGGGTGCAGAACGTTGCCTGACAGCCTGCGGATGTTTCACGATGGTTTGCCTGGACCATGGGTCTTAAGGGGGCGACCGCTGTTGCCTGCTCTTGAAGAGCTTGGGCGGCGTGGCGTGCAGCTCGCCCTTTTGGAAGGTGGCGGAAAAACTCTGGGATCGTTTTTGGACGCGGGCGAGATTGACGAGGTCGTTTTCTTCCTTGCGCCGTCGGTTGCCGGAGGTAACGGAGTGGCCATTGCGGGGACCGGTGCAGCCGGCAATGACGGGGCACACAGGTTTGAGGTGCAAAGCTGGCGTCGAAGCGGAGACGATGTTCGCTGTAATGCGATTGCCCGGCACTCTTATCAGGACTGGCATTGCAACTGCTGTAAAAGTTAGTAGGACTGTTATGGTCGGGGCTTGAGTTCCGGGTGCTGCGCAGGCAGGGTATGCTCGCGGTTGACCCCGGTGCTGGTCTCCTGACCAGGACTCCGTCTGGGAAAGAGCCTGCCTACAACCCTTTTTACGATCCCTCGTCAGCATGATCACATACGCATATCAGGCCCGCGATTCCAGCGGGCGCATCGTTTCCGGAATCCAGGAAGCCATCAACCAGGATAACGCCATCAGCACATTGATGAGCCGTGGATTGATGGTGCTTTCCATCAGTCAGCGTGGCACGGCTTCGAATCGCAACAAATCGGTTGCCGTGAAGGAAACCGATCTTGTGCTCTTCACACGCCAGCTTGCGACCATGGTGGACGCTGGGTTGCCGCTGGTGACGGGTCTCACGGCGCTGTACGAGCAGGCTGATCCGAAGCGGCAGAAGGGCTTGAGGACAGTTGTGAGCGATCTCACAAGCCGGGTGCAGGGCGGTGAAAGTTTTAACGAAGCCCTCGCCAAGCATCCCAAAGTGTTTAACCGGTTGTATGTGGCCATGGTTAAAGCCGGGGAGGCGGGCGGTCTCCTCGCGGAGATTCTTGACAGGCTGGCCGGGTTTCTTGAAGCAACCGCACGCCTTCGCAAAAAGGTGAAGTCCGCGATGACCTATCCAACGATCGTTGTGTTTGTCTGTATTGCGATCGCGTTTTTCCTTATTGTCCGTGTGGTCCCGGTTTTCTCAGAGATCTATGCGGATTTTGGCTCAGCCCTGCCGGCTCCAACTCAGGTGCTTGTAAATATCAGCGATTTCGTGCGTTCGCAGTGGTATGTCCTTGTGATTGGTTTGCCTGCACTTCTCTATGCATTCCATCGTTTTGTGCAGACGAAAAGCGGACGAATCTGGTGGGATCGAACCAAGCTCAAGCTGCCCGTTTTCGGTCCACTTATTCATAAGATCGCCATGACACGTTTCGCGCGCACGTTCGCGCAGTTGACCAAGGCCGGTGTGCCGATTCTCGAGATCATTGATATCATCCGTGAGACGGCGGGCAACCATGTGTTGGAAACAGGTATTAGCGGTGTCGGAAACTCCGTGGAGAAAGGCGAGCCGCTGGCGGTTTCGTTGTCAAAGGAGGCGATTTTTCCACCGATGCTGACACGCATGGTGGCCGCCGGGGAGGCAACCGGCAAGATTGACACGATGATGGAGAAGATGGCGGACTTCTGGGATGAAGAGATCGAAGCGACCCTGGATGCGTTGACATCCCTGATTGAACCTATGCTGATTGTGGTCGTGGGCGTGATTGTAGGCGGTATGGTGATTTGTTTATTTCTTCCGATATTCAAGCTGAATGAACTTGTTTCACAGCCTACCTGATATATCACCGATCATTCCATCATTCTCCTTAGCTGAACAGCTCTTCACACGGTCATTGGCGTGGATTCCCAGCTGGGTAGCCAGCCTCAATTCTCAGCAAGCCGCAGTAAGAGTTCTGAGCGCCCGGAAATGTACGCTCAAGCGCACGGTTCAGGGTTGGGATGCTTTGGTGCGTTTCGCTGGTCTCGTTGGCGGATCGGTCTTCCTGGCGTTCGTGCCGTTGGCCGTTTTTGCTGGTTTCGCCGCCGTAGTCCTGTTTGCTCTCGGCGGTGCCTTCTTCAGATCTTCGACCAACATCGACAGATCCCCTACGAGGGAATCGATTTTCCGAAGATCTTTTCTTCGGCCTTTTTCTGGTCGCACCTGAAGGTTGCGGATTAAAGCCAGCATATCACGCAATGTTGCAATGCGTGACTTTGTGTTCCGACCAGTCTCGAGAAGCGCCAGAATTTCTGAAAGCTCCTTATCGATCCGCTGTTCGTAGTTCTGTGCGACAAGCCGGAACGTTTTCCGGAGTTCCCCAATCGACAGTGTGACCCGCTCGGTAAGGGAAGAATCCGGAAGGATCTTTTTTTTCTGGGTCATGGAAAGCACGAACTCGTGTAAAGTAAACCCCTCATAGCCAATGAGTCAACTCCCACATTACGAAACCCACGTCCATGCATCGACGTCCGCCGACCCATCGGAGTGGTACGACGTTCTCATCATCGGTGCTGGGCACGCTGGTATTGAAGCTGCTATGGCCGCTGTACGATTAGGCTGTCGCGTTTGCGTCCTTACCCAGAATCTCGATACGATTGGTCAAATGTCATGCAACCCGGCAATTGGCGGTCTGGCAAAAGGCCACTTGGTGCGGGAAATTGATGCACTTGGCGGGTTCATGGGGCTGAACACAGACGCCACTGGAATTCAATTTCGCATGCTGAACGCCTCGAAAGGTCCGAGTGTGCGGGCTGCGCGAGCACAATGCGATAAAAAGGCGTACCAATTTCGTGCCAAATATGTGTTGGAGAGTGAGAAGAACATCACCCTCCTTCAGGCGAATGTTCTCCGATTACTTGTGACTGAGAACTGTGTGGAAGGTGTTGAGACCACTATGGGCCAGCGCCTTCGCTCGAAATCCGTTGTTGTCACTACGGGAACCTTTATGCGCGGCTTGTTACATGTGGGAACGCAGAAACAGTCTGGAGGCCGCATGGGAGATAGTGTCAGCACCCTAAGCGACAACCTGAAGGAGCTTGGTTTTGATGTGCGCCGACTTAAGACGGGAACCCCATGCCGGTTGCATGGGCGCACTGTGGACTGGTCCAAATGCGCAGAGCAACGCGGCGACGACCCGCCGCCCCGCTTTTCGTTCCGTCAGTTACCAGAGGAATCTGAGCGTGCGCCCTTTACATTAAACCGGATGGAGGACGGGATGTTCCACGTGGAACAAATCTGCTGCTGGATAACCCATACGACGGAGGCAACACATGAGATTATCCGCGGTAATCTGCATAAATCAGCGATGTTCTCGGGCCAAATCGAGGGGATTGGTCCCCGGTACTGCCCCAGCATTGAAGATAAAGTAGTCCGATTTGCTGAAAAATCTCAGCATCAGCTGTTCCTTGAACCTGAAGGACATCAAACCCATGAGATCTATGTCAATGGGGTCTCAACATCCCTACCTTTTGAGGTGCAGCTTGCATTTATCCGAACGATTCCCGGGCTTGAACGGGCTCAGATTCTCCGAGCGGGCTATGCGGTTGAGTATGATTATTGTCCTTCACTTCAGCTGGAGCGCACGCTGGAAACAAAAGCGATTCGGAACCTGTTCTTTGCCGGACAGATCAATGGAACATCAGGATATGAGGAGGCGGGCGCACAAGGTTTAGTGGCGGGTGCCAATGCTGCGCTTCAACTGCAAGGTAAGCGGCCGCTTATCTTCGGACGGGAGGACGCCTATATCGGCGTTTTGATCGATGATCTTGTTACAAAAGAGATTTTTGAGCCGTATCGAATGTTCACGAGTCGCGCAGAGCATCGGTTGCTCCTGCGTGAAGGCAATGCGGATCTACGGCTAACCCCGATGGCTGCATCGGTGGGTCTCGTCGACTCCCGTTTTGCAGCCCAGACTGAATCGAAGCAGCAGCAGGTCGATCGGCTGCTGTCCAACACCGCATCGTGGAATTATGATGGAGTTAAACTTTCGCAGTGGTTGTGTCGCCCTGAGAATTCCTGGAGATCTTTGCCGGTGGATCTTCGCAGTTCTGCGAGTGAAATAGTTTGGGAACTTGTGCAAACGGAGTTGCGTTATGCAGGTTATATTCAACGCGAACGGCAGACATTGGAGCGCATGAAACGCCTGGATGCTTCACCCATTCCGGCCAATCTGGATTACCAACGTCTCACAGGTTTGAGGAATGAAGCGCGCGAGAAGTTAAGCGTCACGCGGCCACAAACGTTGCGTCAGGCAGGACGAATCGCCGGTGTCACACCGGCCGATCTGGCTGTGCTTGCCGTGGCTGTCAAACGTTGGAATCTGCGTGACGCGTCTGTGTCCTGAGTGGATCGCGCTCTCAGGTTGACACAGCAAGTTCCAACTTTGTGTCTGGCTTGGGTTGCTCTACTGCTTCCGGGTTGTAACCGAGGTTGGGTGAAAGCCATCGCTCGATTTCTGATACCGGGCGTTGCTTACGCATGGCATAGTCTTCGATCTGGTCGCGACCAACTTTGCCTACCGCAAAGTATTTCGAGGCTGGATGAGAGAAGTACAGACCGGAAACTGACGCACCCGGATGCATCGCGAAGCTTTCAGTAAGCCGAATGCCAGCGATTGGTTCGGCATCGAGAAGATCAAACAATGTTTGCTTCTCAGTATGATCTGGACAAGCCGGATACCCTGCTGCCGGACGGATTCCCCGATACTTTTCGCGAATGAGCTCCTCAGGGGTGAGGTGTTCATTTGTACCATAGCCCCACTCCATGCGCGCCGTCTTATGCAGCGATTCCGCAAAGGCTTCCGCGCAGCGGTCCGCCAAGGCTTTAAGCATGATGGATGAATAATCGTCGTGCGATCTCTCGAATTCTGCCGCCCAGTCGTCCGCTCCGTGCCCGGCCGTAACCGCAAAGGCTCCCAGATAATCAGGCTTTCCGCTCTCATACGGCGCCACGAAATCTGCCAGACACAAATTGTATTGGCCATCGGGCTTGGGCATCTGTTGGCGCAGGAAATGGAACCGGCATCGCACGTCTCGGCGTGTGTCGTCGGTATAAATCTCGATGTCGTCACCCACCGAGTTCGCAGGAAAGAGCCCATAAACGCCGCGCGCCATGATCCGACCCGCCGCCAGCACACGCTCGAGCATCGTCTGCGCATCCTGAAACAGTTCCTTCGCCTGTGCGCCCACAACGTCATCTTCAAAAATCGCCGGGTAGCGACCCCGCAGCTCCCATGTGTGAAAAAAGGGCGACCAATCAATGTATTCGGCCAACTCTGTGAGCGGCTGATTCTCAATGGCGCGCACGCCGGTAAACTCGGGGCGGGCGATGTCGGTGGCATTCCAGTCACACCGAAAACGTCGTTCCCGCGCTGTCTCAAGGTCAAGCAGGGTCTTTGTTTGAAGCTTGTCGGCGTGCTCATCACGCAGGCGTTCGTAATCGGCTGCAACCCCAGCAAGATACCCCTTACGTTGGGTCTCGCTGAGCAATGAGCTGACCACATTCACAGAACGCGACGCGTCCGTCACATGGATCACGCCGTGGTTGTAATGCGGCTCGATCTTCACAGCTGTGTGCGCCTTGCTTGTGGTCGCCCCGCCAATCAGCAGGGGCGTGGCAAACCCTTGGCGCGTCATTTCCTTTGCGACATGGATCATTTCATCCAGTGAAGGTGTGATTAATCCGGATAATCCGATAACGTCCACGTCCTTCTCCCGCGCTGTCTGCAGAATTTTCTCGCAGGAAACCATCACACCGAGGTCGATGACTTCGTAGTTGTTGCAGGCAAGAACGACGCCAACGATGTTTTTGCCAATGTCATGGACGTCGCCTTTAACGGTCGCCATAAGAACCCGCCCCTGAGCGCGCGTTTCAGGTGCCGCGGCGCGCTCCGCTTCCATGAACGGCGTAAGCCATGCCACGGCTTTTTTCATCACGCGCGCGCTTTTCACAACCTGGGGCAGGAACATCTTCCCTTCTCCGAAAAGATCTCCGACCACTTTCATGCCGTCCATCAATGGGCCTTCGATCACCAACAACGGTTTGCCGAGGTCAAGCCGCGCCTCTTCAGTGTCCTCGTCGATGTAATCCGTAATCCCTTTGATTAAGGCGTGTTTCAGACGTTGCGCGACCGGTTCATCGCGCCATGCGTCGTCTTTAACTGCGGTTTTCTCGCGGCCTTTGACGGTTTCTGCAAAGTTCACGAGCCGTTCTGTGGCATCGTCCCGTCGATTGAGGAGGACGTCTTCCACAAGCTCGAGCAGATCCTTCGGGATCTCTTCGTAAACCGCCAGTTGTCCGGCGTTGACAATGCCCATGTCCAGTCCCGCATGGATGGCATGGTAAAGGAATGCCGCGTGCATGGCTTCGCGCACCGCGTTGTTGCCGCGGAACGAGAACGAAATATTGCTCACGCCGCCCGAGACACGCGCGTGAGGCAGGTGTTCCTTGATCCAGCGCGCGGTTTCAATAAATGCCACGGCGTAGTCGGCGTGTTCTTCTATGCCTGTGGCGACAGTAAGGATATTAGGATCGAAGATGATATCCTCGGGGGGGAATCCGGCCTTATCGATCAGCAAACGGTAGGCCCGCGAACAGATCTCAGTTTTCCGGTCGAAAGAATCGGCCTGACCTTGTTCGTCGAAAGCCATAACCACAACCGCAGCGCCATAAAGACGTGCGCGTCGGGCCTGCTCAAGGAACTTCTCCTCGCCTTCCTTCAGGCTGATGGAATTGACCACGCTTTTGCCCTGAACGCATTGCAGGCCCGCCTCGATCACGTCCCATTTTGAGGAATCGATCATGAGCGGGACCTTGCCGATGTCCGGTTCGGCTGCGACAAGGTTCAGGAAGCGCACCATGGCCTGGCGCCCATCCAGCATGCCTTCGTCCATGTTGATGTCGACAATCTGGGCGCCGTTCTCGACCTGCTGACGGGCCACGGCGAGCGCCGCATCATAATCTCCCGCAAGAATGAGCTTCGCAAAACGTGGGGAACCTGTGACGTTTGTCCGTTCGCCGATGTTGATGAACGGGATTTCCGGTCTTGCGACGAGGGGTTCCAGGCCGCTCAGGCGCAGGGTTTTCTTCTGAGCGAGAACCTTGCGTGGCGACAGCCCCTTAAGCGCATTGGCCATAGCGCGGATGTGATCGGGAGTGGTACCGCAACAGCCGCCCACGATGTTCAGCCACCCCTGCTCCGCCCATTCGCGCAGCTGTGGTGCAAGGGATTCAGGCGTTTCCGGAAAACCGGTTGGCGACAACGGATCAGGAAGCCCTGCGTTGGGATAAGCGCTGACATAAAGTGGTGCAAGGTGCGAAAGTTCCTCAATATAAGGGCGCATTTCCTTTGGGCCGAGCGCGCAGTTCAGGCCAATGCTCAGCAGCGGGAAATGCGAGAGCGAAATAAGAAAAGCCTCCACTGTCTGCCCCGTGAGTGTGCGCCCACTCAGGTCGGTGATGGTGCCAGAGACCATGACGGGCAGCTCGCGGGTGCCGGAATGAAACAATTCGGCAATGGCAAACAGGGCAGCCTTGGCGTTGAGCGTATCAAACACCGTTTCGATGAGCAAAAGGTCGACACCGCCTTCAATAAGCGCCGCGGCCTGCTCACGGTAAGCGCCCGAGACCTCTTCAAAAGTCACATCGCGCCGACCTGGATCGTTCACATCGCGCGAGATGCTAAGAGTCTTACTCAGCGGCCCAAGAGCGCCGGCAACAAACACCGGTCTATCGGTGACCTGGTCTGCCGCCTCGCGCGCGAGACGTGCCGAGGCAAGGTTCAACTCCACGGCAAGCGATTCCATAGCGTAGTCCGCCTGGGAAATGCGTGTAGAATTGAAGGTGTTCGTCTCGATGATATCGGATCCTGCCGCGAGATACGCTTCATGAATGCCGCGCACCAACTCGGGACGTGTCAGCGAGAGCAGATCATTGTTGCCTTTCAGATCGGTGGACCAGTTGGCGAAGCGCTCACCGCGAAACGCGGTTTCATCGAGTTTGTGCTGTTGCACCATGGTACCCATGGCACCGTCGAGGAGAACAATGCGCTGATCGAGTAGCTGTTTGAGAGTGGCAAGCCTCATGATGTGGTAAATTAAAGGCGGACCGGTGAAGATCAAGAACGGATTAACGTATCACGATACCTTGATGCATAATTTTACAGAGCAGGCGATGTTCGGTGCTTGCTTCTGTCCTAAAATTCCGACACAACTTCCCCCGCTATGAGTCGCTCTCACACCACTCCGACACCCTTCCGCATGGCGATTGGGCTCGCCATCCTCGCTGCTTTCACCGCGCCTGCTGGCGCCGAAGACACCGACAAACGCGCCG